>JAISMU010000006.1 GCA_031276635.1 Deltaproteobacteria bacterium
TATAAAAAAATTGTACATATACTAAAAGTATTACTTCGGATTTATATTATATTTATACAAAATACCGAGTAAATAGCAAATATTTAAATAATATTTTTTTACTATTAACCAAATTTTTATACTTAATCACTTCAACAATAATATGATATATACTAAATAACTAATTTAATTCACCAGGCTTATGTTTGACCTTCAATTTCAGTACACTCTTGATATGTCACAGCCTTTAAAAAAAATTATAACCATTCAACATATATATCATTTTTTCGCTATAAATTAACTAAAAATGGTACTAACAAGATTATTTTTAATTCTTTCTCAGATAAATTAGCGTACAAATTTTCTGTTAACCTATCCAAAAAGAGAATAGACTTCATTCTCATCAACTCCAACCTGAAATTCCTTCATAATTAAGGAATTCTGTCCAGTTTTCTGAACCGAATCCCTGGGATAACGCGACTACGACACTGTGCTTAAGGCTGTAAGTCTGGCCATAATCTTCAAGGTCCTTGAGGCTAACATAAGAACAACTGTGTTCAATAAAGAATAAAAATTATATATAGTTATATGTTGAAAAATTTTACCAACTCCCGAATTTATTTTTTTCACATTTCTAAGAATATTATAAAACAGTCCCTTCCATAATTTTCTTCTATTTTAAATACTTATCTTAAAATTTTTCCCTTAATTCGTTCTAAAACAATTATTTCTCCACCCTAAAAATTTGACCTAATTTTCAAAAACAGGGTTTTTGCGATGTCATCTATCTTTGCCAACCCATAAAAATCGCAAAAAAAAAAATTTTTTTCTTTTAACTTAAATATTATTATTTTTAACTATTAACTTGAAATTTATATTTTTATACACAAACAAAAATCTTTTAATAAATATTCTTATTTTTCCCCAAGCCTCTCCAAAAAAAACCCGCGAGCCCCTCAATTAGGTCTCGCGCCTCAGCTTTTTCCCGCTGATCCACCTGGCCAGGTACGGGGCGGTAACGATGACCAGCAGCAGACGGCAGGCCTGCATAGCCATGACTATAGGCAAATCCACCCCCGCGGCGCTGGCGATGATGGTCACCGCGTCCAGCCCGCCTGGGCTGGAGGCCAGATAGGCGGTCAAGGGATCAAAGCCTCCCCAATAGACCATGACCACCGCGCACAGGCCACAGGCGGCTATGAGAATAAAGATGGCCAGGATCACGGCTGGCAACATTTTGAGGGTTAGGATGAGCGTGTCCCGGTCAAAGGTCAGGCCCACCCGCCAACCCATGATAGCGTAGGCGGGAATCATTAGCCACATGGGCGGAGCGACGCTGACGCCTAAAAAATTCTCAGCCCCTATCCCGAAAATCATGGGCAAAAGGATCAAGCCCCCAGGCAGGCCGGTCAACTCCGTCAAACCCAAGCCCAGAGCCAAGGCCAGAAGAGCCACGACTAAGTCAGGCCAGATAATCAAGGCGGAAAAAAAAGAGGGGCCAGGGACCTGGCTCGCCGGGGGGCTAGTCATGGCCAGATGGGCCACCCCCACGGCGGCCATGGAGACAACCAGCACTCGCAGGTACTGCGTAAAGGCCACCAAGCGCATGTCCGCCCCGTAGTCGCCACTCATGATGGTCATGACGCCAGCCGCCCCGGGGGAAAGACCCCAGACCGCCGCTGAGCCTGGCAAAATCCGAAAGCGGTAAAGGACCAGGCCTAAAAGAAGTGAGGCCAATATGGACCAGATGGTCCCGCCCACCAAGAACGGCCAGGAGTTGGCCAGAACCACCCAGGTCGAGGGGCTGAGGCTGGAGGCCACCAAAAGGCCAATCAAGCCCTGGGCGCAGGGATAAATCCGGGGGTGGAGAGTCAGCCGGAACTGGAAAACAGCTAGGGCGATGGCCGCCCACAATGGGCCCAGAAAACGGGAGGCCGGAATATGGAGCCAGTCCAGGGCCAAAGTCACCAGAACTGACAGGCCAGCCAGCAGAACCCACTTAAAAAACAAAGCCTGGCCAAAATCGCCTGGTCACCTGATCACCTGCGCCCATTAATGAAGTCCTGATAAACGGAAACGTCGTCTGGTGAGCCAATAATCAAAGGCACGCGCTGATGGATGTAGCTGGGCTCAATTTCCAGGATCCGGCTCTGACCGGTGGTGGCCATGCCCCCGGCTTGCTCGATCAGGTAAGCCAGGGGATTGGCCTCGCACATGAGTCGGAGCTTGCCCTGAGGCTTCAAGGGATCCTTCATGTCAGCCGGGTAAAGGAAAATACCCCCGTAAAGCATATTGCGGTGAAAGTCAGCCACAAGGGAACCGATGTAACGGCTGGAGTAATGGGTCTGGTGATCTTCGTAACCGTGCTTGAGCCAGTCGATGTACCGGCGGGTCCCATCATCCCAGTAACCGTAGTTACCCTCGTTGATGGAGTAGATCTTGCCCTTTCGGGGGGTGCGGATATTCGGGTGGGATAAGAGAAACTCGCCGATAGAGGGGTCCAAGGTAAAGCCATTGACGCCCTGGCCGGTGGAGAAAACCAGAATACAAGACGAGCCGTAAATGACGTAGCCGGCGGCCACCTGCTTCAAGCCCGGCTGCAGGGCGTCCTTATCGTTAGTTTCCGAGCCCGAGGGGGTGACCCGGCGATAGATGGAAAAAATTGTCCCAATGGAAACGTTGGCGTCAATGTTGGAGCTACCGTCAAGAGGATCGTAATGGACCACGTAATTGCCCATAGGAAACTGGCGGGGAATCTCAATGATGTCCGCCTCCTCCTCGGAGACCAGGGCGCAAACTTCCCCAGAGACCGACAGGCGCCTTTTAATGGTGAGGTTAGCCAGCTCGTCCAGCTTCTGAACCTCTTCCCCCTGGATGTTAACTGTCCCGGCGCGCCCCAGAACATCCACCAAGCCGGCCTTGCCGACATCCTTCTGGATAATCTTGCAGGCCAGGACCAAGGACTGCAAAAGCCTCGTGAAAGAGCCGGTGGCCCCAGGGGACAGCTGTTGATTTAAAAGGAAATGGTTGGAAATGGTTATGCCAAGATTTTCACTCATTTCAACCTCCCACCCCGACGGCCATGACCCTGGCCAAAACCCCAAAAGCCAGGGGCGCTGTCAGGAAAAAAATGGCGGCCGTCACGATAATAAGACGTGAGGCCGCCAGAAATCGGTTAGCCCAGAGCCAAAAAAGCTCACCCTACTCCTTAGGAATCCGCCGGGCCCGACGCGCCAAGGCTTTGCGAATCCGCCGCTTTGACTCGCGCTCTTTGCGCTTGCGCTTTTCGCTGGGCTTTTCGTAGGTCTTCTTGCTTTTCAGTTGCTTCAACAGGCCATCGCGGGCGATTTTCCGCTTCAAGGCTTTGATGGCCTGCTCAACGTCGTTGTCGCGAACCGAGACCTCAATACCCGTGTTGTTGCTGCTCAAAAAATTATCACCTGCCAGTCGGCTTACATTTAGCGTGGGTCGGTCCAGGCTGCGCTAGATTGCCCCGGGGCCAAAAGCCATGACAAGTTTTTAATAAAAAATCGGATCAATGTCAAGAAATTTTCCCTTCCGGGCTGATTAACTCATCGTCCTCCAGGTAAAACGAGGTTAATAACAATTTTTTTGACGCAAAATAGTTATATAAATTTTTAACTATTTAAATAATATATTTATAGAATCTGTTTTTCTAAATCCCTTCGGGCCATTTCTCTGGCCAAGGCGATCAACTCCTCGCGTCCTTCCCCGGTCAAAGAGGAAAAGACCAGGGGCGGCTCAGCTAGCCCCAACCCCTTCTGGATCAGGCTCAGGCGCCGGGAGCGAGCCCCGAAGCTCAATTTATCGCCCTTGGTGGCCACCAGGCGGAAAGTGATGGCCAGATCCCGCAGCCACTGACAGAGGTTTATCTCCTCCACCTGAGGCTCGCGGCGGATGTCCATCAGGACCAGAGCCAGACGGTTGGGCCGCTCCACCCCCAGATAAGCCCGAACCAGCGCTTCCCAACTGGCCACCATGGCCTTGGGGGCGACCGCGAACCCATAGCCGGGCAAATCGGCGGCGTAAAAGGGTGGCTCTTCCTTGGTCCAGGCGACCTTAAAAAAATTTATCAGACGCGTCCGGCCAGGGGTTTTGCTGACTCGGGCCAAAGCCTTGCGACCGAGCCACCGATTTAAAAGGGAGGATTTGCCGGAATTGGAGCGACCCAGCACCGCGACCTCAAACGCCAAGGGCGGCGGAAAACCTTGGCTGTCCGCCGCCGAGGTCACAAAGTCGGCCAGAAAAGCTGGGGGCGAGGGACTCATCAGGAACTTTGGGCCTTCAACGGGGCCCGGCGACGGATGAACTCAGCCAACCTCTCCAAAGCTTTTTGAATGTTTTCCTCAGAGTTGGCGTAGGAAAAGCGCAAAAAGCCTTCGGCCCGGGCCCCGAACTCCCGACCTGGCGTCAAACCCACCCCAGCCTCCTCCAAAATCTCATAAACCAGGGCCACCGAGTCGGGATTCAAGTGATCAGCCCGAGCCAGGGCGTAAAAGGCCCCGGTAGGCTCGACCAGAAGGCCCAGACCCAGTTTTTTCAGGCCATCAAGCAAAAGCCGGCGCCGACGGTCATAAATGGCCCGCCTGGCCACCACCTCGGGCCAAGCCTTATACAAGGCGGCTTTGGCCGCTTTCTGGGTCGCGGCCGAGACGGAAATGAAAAAATTCTGAGCCAAGCTCTGAAAGGGCCTGACCAGGCTCGGTGGCAGGATCAGATACCCAATCCGCCAGCCGGTCATGGCGAAGGCCTTGGAGAACCCACCCACCACCACAGCCCGGTCAGTGTGCTCCAGAATGGAGTGATCCCGCGCGTCCTGGTAGTTGAGGCCATGATAAATCTCATCCGAGATGATCAGAGCGTCCAACTTGGCCAGGTCGGCCAGCCGATCCGGGCCAAGAACAGCCCCGGTGGGATTGGCCGGGGAGTTAATGATGAGGATTCTGGCGGTCGGGCCCAGACAATGGGCGGCCCGGTCAGGGTCAAGGCGGAAACCGTCATTTTCCAGGGTTGGACAGAGAATCGGCTCCCCGCCGAAGAAACTGATGAAATTGGGATAGCAGCAATAGTGGGGATCAGTAATAACCACGCCCTGGCCTGGCGACAACAGGGCCCCGAAAAGCAAGGTCAGCCCCGGCGAGGTCCCTGGACAAATCAGAAACCGGCTGGGGTCTAGTTCCAGGCCATAACGAGTTCGATAATGCCAAGACAGAGCTTCGCGCAACTCCGGGTCGCCCTGAGAGTGAGTGTAATAAAACTCCTGATCGCTCAAGGCCTCGATCATGGCCTCGGTCACCACCCGGGAGGTGGGAAAGTCCGGCTCCCCCACCTCAAGGTGAATGATATCCCGGCCCTGTCTCTCCAATTCCTGGGCTCGCTCCAGAACCTCCATAGCCATGAAAGGTGAGACCCCCCTGGCTCGGTCATTTAAGAATTGGCCAGGCTGGATCATTTAAAGCCCAATAGCCGTCGAGCCCGGCCCTGAGCCTCAATGGCCAGGGAAGTGTTAGGAATGAGATTGACGACCTGGCCATACGCCTCAGCCGCCTCGTCCACGCGCCCGAGCCGCTCATAACTCATGGCCACGGTGAAGAAGGCGTCGGCGTAATTGGGTTTAAGGCGCAAGGCTGGCAAAAGGTAGTCCAGGGCTATCTGATAATCTTGGCGGTTGAAGGCCAGTTGCCCCATCCGAAAATAAGCCTCCGGCATTTTATTGGAGTTGATGACCTTGCGATAAATCTCCTCGGCCAGGTCCAGGCGCCCCTCAGATTCCTCCAAAAGGCCCAGGTTGAACTCCGCCTGGTGGGTGTTGCTATAAGTGGGGTCCTTGATGCAGAGCTCAAACTCCTGGCGGGCCTCGGCGAAATGCCTCTGCTTAAGGTAAATCAAGCCCAGGTTATTGTGCATCTCGGTCTTGGTGGGATCCAGGGAAAGTACTTTTTTAAAGCGCTCAATGGCCTGAGGGTAATCGCCCCGAAAGTAATAGGTCTGGCCAAGATAAGTGTTGACCTCAATGTTGTTGGGCTCCAGCAGGTCGGCCTTCGACAGCTCGGCTAAGGCCGAGTTCCAATTGCCAACCTCCAGATAAGCCGCGCCCATCTTGAGGTGGGCGGACAACCTGTTGTCCTTGGATGACATACCCCCGCTTCTGGCCCCCAAGCCGCCCACGCAACCGCCCAGGGCGAGAGTCAGGGTCAGGCAAACCAGAGCTCGCCAAGCCTTTAAATTATGTCGCCGCCATTGGTCAAGCCATCTCATAAGCCTCTCCCTTCTCCTGGCCTGGGCCTGGCCCCAAGACCCAAACCGTCTAAATGACTTTGTTGAGGGGATACTCGATAATACCCTCCGCCCCGTTGGCCAGTAAAGTTGGAGCCAACTCCCGAACCACCTGAGCGGCGATGACCGTCTCCACGCTCAACCAATCCTTCTGGTAAAGATGGGCCACGGTGGGGGCGTTCAAGCTAGGCAGAAGAGCGATCACCCCAGGGGCGTCTTTTTCCCGCACGTTCATCTTCAAGCCCACCAGTTTCTCCGCCGCCAAAGCTCCCTTAAGTAGCAAGGCGATCTGCTTAATCTTAGCTAGCTTCCACTCATCCTTGGCGGCCTGAGGATTGGCCACAAACTCGGTGTGGGTGGTCATGATCTCGTCGATGATCCGTAGCCCATGGGCTTTAATTGTGCTACCGGTCTCGGTCACCTCGACGATGGCGTCGGCCAAGCCATTGACCACCTTGGCCTCAGTGGCTCCCCAGGAAAACTCCACGTCCACGTCCACCCCGCGCTCGTTAAACCACTTTTTGGTCAAACCCGGGAGCTCAGTGGCGATCTTGGCCCCTTTCAGCTGTTGAGCCGAGGTGATGGAGCCATTGCCGGGCACGGCCAGAACCCAGCGGGCCGAGGTGGGGCTGGCCTTGGAGTAGATCAGATCCTCAATAACCTCCACCTCACAGCCGTTTTCCAGGCGCCAGTCCTTGCCGGTAAAACCCGCGTCCAAAACCCCGGAGGCCACGTAGCGAGTCATCTCCTGCACCCGGCAAAGGGTGCAGGTGATCTCGGGATCGTCAATGGAGGGAAAATAATTTCTTGAGCCCACCGTAATCCGCCAGCCAGAGCGGGCGAAAAGGCCAATGGTGTAGTCTTCCAGGGAGCCCTTCGGCAGCCCCAGCTTTAAAACCCTGGCCGACTCGCTCTGGCCAGCCTTAGTTTCAGTTGTCATTTTATTCTCAGCCCAAAATCTCGAATTGACCAGAACCGGCCAATTTGTGAAAAAAACAGGACCGCCGTCCGGTGTGACAGGCTATTCCGCCCACCTGCTCGATCTTGACCACCACCGCGTCCAGATCGCAGTCAAGGTAAAGCTCCTTGACCTTCTGAACGTGCCCAGAGGAGTCGCCTTTATGCCACAACTCTTGGCGGGAGCGACTCCAGTAATGGACCTCCCCGGTGACCAGAGTCTTAAGGTAAGACTCTCGATTCATATAAGCCAGCATCAAAATCTCGCCAGTGACCGCGTCCTGGGCCACGGCGGGAATCAGGCCCCCACCCTTGGCGAAATCCGGCTCCAACGATTGAAGGGGATTATTTGACATTTTGTCTCCAAGAAAGGCCGCCCATAACTTAACAGCGGCCAAATGATTATATAGCTTAAAGGCCAAACAGGCAAATTATTGATTTTATTATTGGATTAGTCGGTTGTCAAACACTGTTCAAGACCCGACCCAACAATTTTAAGTTTGGCTCGGCCCTCTGTAGGGCCCTGGCTTAAAAAAGATGTCTTATCATTATTTCAGAAATATTAACCATTAAAATAACTTTTGTAGTTAAAAAATAATATTTCTTCTTTAATAAATATATTTTATATAAATCAGTTAAATATTTAGTTATTACAAGTCGTAATTAAATTTTAAATAATTGTCTTTATCTACTATTAATTAATTTCTCACCGCGCCGGATCGCCAAGTCACAAGGCGGGTTTGACAAAAAAAGAGGTGGCGGATCCAGCGAAAACAGAACCGCTCTCCCCTTATCAAAAAGCCAAGTAAATCGGTTAGGGAGAGACTCTCTTCAGCCTCTAACCCCTCTGGCATAAAACTACCAGACGTTTGGGTGGCGCCAATTTACGGGCCGCTGACTGTCCGAATGGGATCTGGCCGGCTTCGTGTCCGACCCCAGACCTGGAGTCTCAGAGAGCTCCCTAAACCACTCGTCGTCTACCTTGCGCACGTTCCTGATAGCGGCCTCAGCCTTCTGGGCGGGTATACCTTGGGCCATGAGCTCGCGATACATCTCCAACGATTTCTCTCTCTCGGATTTCTGGATGCCCTGCTGGATGCCCTGTTCCACGTACTCCTGGTAATACATTTTCATAAACTCCACCTTTGTCAGAGCCTCCCATTTCTCGCGGGGCACATGCTGGCGGTGGTCATTTCGAAGCAGTGAGACCCCGCGCTCCACAAAAAGTCTCTCATTCCCTTGTAAGCGTTGAAGAAGTTCACTCATGCCTCTGGGAAAGAGACATAGTCCGCCTTCGCCCTGTCACTGACACTCGCGGTCTCTTGGAAGCTCTACCAGCTCGCACAGCAGGTACTTGACGGGTCCCAGCTGGGAGTCATTGAACCGCGGCTTCTCCTAAAAACAACACTTAACTAACAGAAACAAATCCGGAATTTTTATGGTCTCGAAGATGAGACCGCGCGTCATGAACATTTAGAGTAAAACAAACCGTAAGTAGAGGTCAGAACTGGAAAAGCGTTCTGAAGTTGGTCTATAGCCATTTTATTCAACGTAGTCTCTGAACCGTAAGATCCAGAGCCTGACCCTGGTAACCATGGGGGCTATTTCAAACCCCACCCCTATCGTGGGTGAGCGGTTACCCCGGTTCTTCGCCAAAGCAACTTCTGCCAGAGCATTAAATGGTAAAATACGAGTCGTCGTTTTACGAGATGTATGGTCAAAGAGGACAGGCTCCAGAGCCTTTTTTGAAGATTCTGGAGACTGGCGATCTAACAAAATCTGAACACTCGTATTTGGCTAGATTGTCAATAACTATGTCCAATAAGGACGATTGAGCGCAAACTATTTTCAATATTCAGACGCATCCCTGAAATGTGGGTTTCAAATCCTTTCAATGAAACAAACCTGTTTCTTTAAATTAGCGGCTGCCGTCCCCGACCGCAGAGGCTCTCAGAACGGGGGAACGGGGCATTTAAGAGACAGGACAAACAACTCAGGCGGTTCAGACGCGTCAGAGAGATGGGAAGAGGGTAAATAGCCCAAAGGGAAAGATGCTTCGTCAGTTGGCTGAACTTTGCCATAGACCCGATGTAGATTTTTTTCACTCGGCCCCGGGTCACCAAGTCACAAGGCAGACAAGACAAAAGAAGTGGGGTGGCGGATCCAGCGAAAACAGATCCGCTCTCCCCTTATTAAAAAACCAAAAGTGACTCGGATAGGGAGAGGTTCTCTTCAGCCTTTAACCCCTCTGACATAAAACTACCAGACGCTTGGGCGGCGCCGACTTACTGGCCGCTGACTGTCCGAATGGGATCAGGCCGACTTCCCGTCCGAACCCGGACCTGAAGTCTCAGAGAGCTCCCTAAACCACTCGTCGTCTACCTTGCGCACGTTCCTGATAGCGGCCTCAGCCTTCTGAGCGGGCAGACCTTGCGTCATGAGCTCGCGGTACATCTCCACCGATTTCTCCCTCTCGGATTTCTGGACGCCTTGCTGAATGTCCTGTTAGACGCCCTGTTCCACGTACTCCTGGTAATACATTTTCACAAACTCCACCTTTGTCAAAGCCTCCCAGGTCCCGCGGGTCACATGCTTGCGGTGGGTTATATCGAAGCAATGGGCCACCGCGCTCCTCAAAAAAGTCGCTCATTCCCTTGAAAGCGTCAAAGCGGTTCATACATATCTCAAGGATAGAGACATAGTCCGACACCTTCGCCTGATCTCTGACGAGGGCGATTCTTGGAAGCTCGACCAGCGCGTACAGCAGGTACCTGATGGGACCTAGCCGAGGGTCTCTGGTTTTCAGATCCTCTTCCTCTTGGGCAAGTGTCCTGAACAGGTCGCCCATATCGACCTCCCTCAGGTAGCGCTCCGAGAAGTAGAGCTTAAAGAGCCCGGTGTCAAGCGCCCGAGGCTCGCGGGCGATGACTGACAGACCGTAAACCACCTGGCCCGAGAGCTGGGGCATTTACTTATCTTCACCAGAATATTTCACCGCGGCCGCGGCGGAGTAAGCCAGGAGCGAGCAGTCGGCGGACCAGCCACCGGTCTCCGAGAATTCATTGAGGAAACGAACTCGCCTCTCAAACTCACCCCGCGCGCGGACCAGCGTGAAAACACAGTCCCGCCTCAGCGCATCGTGGGGCCAAAGCAGATATTCTGGGCTCTCTACAGTCTCAATGAGGTAATCGGCGAACTCAGAGCCCCGATCGACAAGGCCTGTCACCCAAAAAGGCGGGCCCTGCGGGAAATACATTAAAAGGCCTTTACCTGTCATATCGCGCGGGTAAACCTGAGCGTATCTAATTTCCGCAACCTCCATGGCGGCTCTTGAGCTCTTATCAGGCCCGCCGCGCCTTCCAGGACCCGTCCAGCGTGGGGGGCCGTAAACCAGAGACTATTCCGCGTCCCGCGCAACCATCCCAGCGAGAATCCGGGGAAAGACCTGGAAAAACGGATGATAGAGGTCCGAACGCAGTTTCTTTTTAATATAATAATTCTTGACATTCCAGTCAAGGGCCAGAGGAGGACCGGTACCGGAAGGCCCGGGCAACAATTTAAAATTTAGCTCAACCCCTGAATAGCCTTGGCAGCGGAATGATTATATCATTTTTTAAAAATTAATTTTTATTACTTTATTCTATTAATATATAATAATATAATTCTTCGCTTTAATAAAAATATATACTATAAATAATGGCTTATAAACCATCAACGGGTTTTTTGTAACACGCCAAAACTTGATAAATCCGGAAAAATTTAGTCTTTCTGGAAAAATATTTGGCAACGTATGAAAATTACTAATCTTTTTTTAAGATCTGATTTTAAAAGCTAATGTTTTTACGAAAGAATTCAAACTTCACATTTATGGAAATATCATTTGCTTTATAGA
>JAISMU010000127.1 GCA_031276635.1 Deltaproteobacteria bacterium
CCAATCATAATCAGAGGAGTCGATCCACAGTCCCTGGAACAGCTCCCGGCGACCCCTTAAGATGGCCTCAAGGGTACTGACTAAAAGCGATTTCCCGAAGCGGCGGGGCCTGGAGAGGAAGTAAGGTTTTCTGACTTTTAGTAACTTGCGGAGAAATTCAGTCTTATCGGCGTAAACACTGTCAGCCAGCCGAATTTCCTCAAAATCAGCCATGCCAATTGGTAAATCTTTCATGCTCTGGACCTGTCCATCCAATCGAAAATTCAGTAAAAGCGACCTTAGGTTAAAATCAGTGGTGGATTTCGGACTAAAAGTTCATATAAAAGAATAAAGCCGCGCTTCTGAACCCTCTCACTCAATATAAACTAAAACATAGTCTATATTACATTTATTTAAGTATTAATTTATTATTTTTATATTAATTAAATTTCCAAAAAATATTTTTACTTAATATTATATATCGCAATTAAACAACTCTTTAGATGTTTATATTCAAGCAGTCTATTTCTTAATAACTTTATGTTTAGTTAAGTAACAATTATCCTACTTTCTATAGCAAAAAAATGTTTTTCTTTAATAATTTTGAGGAAAAGTCAAATTCAAAAAAACCGCTAAAGTCAATGGTTTAAATCCGTCAAAACTCCAGATTGTAAATTTATATCACCTAAGCCTGTCCCTTGTAAATAAAACCCCAGCGCGGCCAGCGATTTTAACTCTGGCCGCAACTCTTCAGACAATCAAGTTCGAAAGATACTGTGTTATGTAAATATTTATATTTTTAACGTCTTTTACTATTTTTATTGCTAATAGTATATATTAAATTAATATTCTAACTTTCTCGGGCTGAGGCTGGTCCGAATCAAGCTTTTAGACGCCAGCCTCCAGAAAAACCAGACCCCCCTCAAACTCTGGCCAGCCCCTCCCGCTTCGCCACCTCGGCCACCGCCTGACTGAGCCGGGGCACCACCCGGATATCAAATGGCGAGGGCACGATCCGCTCCGGCCCCAACTCGTAAGGCCCGACCAAATCGGCCAAAGCCGCCGCCGCCGCCAAGATCATGGCCTGGCTGATATCCCGGGCCCGGACGTCCAAAGCTCCCCGGAAAATCCCGGGAAAGGCCAACACATTATTGATCTGGTTAGGCAGATCGCTGCGACCCGAGCCCACCACCCTGGCCCCCGCCCGCAAAGCCTCCGTCGGCCAGATCTCCGGCTCGGGATTGGCCATGGCCAAAACAATTGCCTCCGGGCGCATGGTCTTAATCATGTCCCCAGTCACCAAACCGGGCCCGGAAACTCCCACCAGAATGTCCGCCCCAACCAAAACCTGACTTAAAGGCCCCGAGCGACCTTGAGGGTTAGTCAAAGCGGCCAACTCGACCTTGGCCGGGCTTAAGCCCTCTCTATCCTTATGGATGGCCCCCTGGCGGTCGCAGACTATCACCGTGAGCCCGGCGGCGTTTAAAAGCCGGGCGATAGCGGTCCCCGCCGCCCCCGCCCCGCTGATGACCACCGTAGTCCCGGCCGGCTCCCGACCAGTGATCTTCAAGGCGTTCTTGATGGCCGCCAGAACCACCAGAGCCGTCCCGTGCTGATCGTCGTGAAAAACCGGGATATCCAGGAGTTCCTTGAGGCGTTTTTCAATGTCGAAACAACGAGGGGCCGAGATGTCCTCAAGATTGACGCCACCAAAGCTCGGGGCCAAGAGGCGGACAGTTTGAACAATCTCCTCGGGATCCTGAGTGTCCAGACACAGCGGAAAGGCGTCCACGTCCCCAAAATCCTTGAAAAGGACGCATTTGCCTTCCATCACCGGCAGCCCGGCCAAAGCCCCGATGTTACCCAGACCCAGAACCGCCGAGCCATCGGTAACCACGGCCACTGTGTTCCAGCGACCAGTCAACTCATAGGCTTTGACTGGCTCTCGCTGAATGACCCGACAAGGCTCAGCCACGCCCGGAGTGTAGGCCAAGGCCAGGTCTTCCTTGGTCAGCAAGGGGGGCTTGGGTTTAATGGACAATTTTCCCCGCCATTTGTAGTGAAGCTCTAAAGATCTTTGATTGTAATCCATATTTATGAGCCCTCCCAATGCTAATAATTGTAAATATTTAGCCAACGCCTCGCATAAAAATGGCGTTTTAGAATATGTGTTAGTCAAAAAATATTAACCTCCCGCTATAACGTTTGGTTAAGGAAATAGACTTAAATTCATTTTACACCAGATCCAAATTAAAGTCTAAAATATTTAAACAGGAACCGATGGGAAACCAAGGTAGAGGCAGACGCTGGGAGACGGCAGGATAGAAAGAGAGGTAATTAATTGATTTTAATCTAAATTTTAAACTTTCAGCCGATTTTTTTCTGAGAATCTGAATCTGGGGCTTTAGCTCAACCAACCCGGCCCGGGTTGGCGGCAACCACTAAAGCCCAACCCGAGGCTCACTCAGGCCATTGGCAAATTTCCCGCGTAATCACGATTTGGGCCGGGTCTTGGCTCCACCAGGCCAAAACCGGGCTGGAAATGGGAAAACCTCGCCCGCCCTCGACCGATTAGACTATTTTTTCCTGGGTTAGGCCTAACGGCCCAAGAATTGAACAATAAAAAATTCATTTTGTTTAAAACATGTTCATTCCCCGAGAGGCTGACCGCCTGAGCGAACTCGACTATTTTCTCGCGATTCAGGCCACCAATCCAGGCGTTCAGGCTCGCGAAAACTTGGCCCTGCGCTCAAAATTGAACAAAACTCTTGACCTACCTGTCCGGCCTATTTTTTTTCGGCCGCCAGGCTAAACTCAGGGGAAATAAACAATTATAAAGGCAAATTGTTCAAAATATGTTCGCTTATTAAAGATAAAATGACGGCCGCTAGCCAAAAAGTCTGGCTCGCCCTGGCCAAGGAGGCCAATTTTGGTCAAAAAATCCTCAGCCAACGGAAATATTCTCGAAACGGCTGGAGTTATCTAAAAACTAACCCGACTTTGGCCCAATTTATTCAAGCAAAATTAGTCAAGTCAATTGTTTAAACATCCTCTCCCCGATCGGCTGGAATATTTAAAAGACAGCCAGACTCAGGTTAATCGCGCGCCCATTATCAAGTTGGCGTGGGCTTGGAAAAACCCGCCCCCGCGCCTGGAATCAACGGAAACCTAGGCCAACTCTCAAAACCACGTTTAACAAAGAGTAAGCGCTCTTTTGGCGTCAATCTGACATTTTGCTTATTAAGCTCCGACCTTGGGAACTCGGGATTCTCAGATAACTGGCAAGGAATTCAGTTTCTTGTTTGCGAAATAATATAGATCTTGAATCATAATACTGAACTAAAACAATTGTAACATAACAATAATTAGCATTTTCATTATAAAAAAGAAATAATTTTATACAATCAACATAATTTTTATTTTTATCGACGAGAGGAAGATCCAGAAAACAAGTTAAATCATTATTATTAATTCCATCAGCAATAATTTGTAATTTTAAATTACTTAAAGGTAATATAAATCTACCATTAGAAAATTTTATTTCTTGATACCAAGTGTTTTCTTCCTCGGAAAATGGCTCATTAGCGTAAGATCTACTTATTAAATATGTAAATATAAAAAAAATAGCTAATTCAACTATCCAAAAGAATGCTAACAGTGGGCCATCTAAATCGGTCATATCATTAAAACCTAGACCAATTGGGAGTGTAATTTTACCAATATTATTAACTTTTTCTAAACTAGATATAAAAAAATCAATATTATAAATTAAAGAATAAAATAAATCAAAATTTACTTGCCCATTATTAAGACGAAGAGAAATCCAAAAAGCGAAATGAACGTAATAACCTGGAATTGCCCCTAAAATCGCTAAAATTCCCACTTTTTTTGGGGCGCGGGCCAAAGTCCGAAAAATGGCTTGTTGGCCACACTTCCCAACCAAACAAAACCAGGGGATAATCAACAAAAAATTAAAAAAAATTCCTATTTCATCAGTATGGTGAAGAATATACGAGTAGAAGATACCAGTAATTGAAGTAGCAAAAAAATATGTACTTGGAATAATAAAATAAGATTTTAAAGGCATTTTGTTTGAAGCTTCATAATATATAGACATAATAAACTCAATATATAAAAAAATTTACACGTTAATGAAAAAAATAATAAATAATTACTTTAAATTTTATGTTATAATATATCAATTAACAATACATTATTTAAATAATTTGTCATTATATTAAATTTTTATCTCTATTATTGTAACCTTTTTATACAATAGGTTATCTGGCTTATAAAAAGATCAAAAAACAAATTTTTATAATATATATCTAGATAAAAAAATACCAGTTTTAATTTTTTCTATTATATCCATACAATATTATATATAATTATTTTTAATTTAAATATCATAACTCAGTTGATAACGTAACTAGCATAAATCACTGTTAAAAAAATTTAATATATCTAAATATAAACGAAATATCACCCACCACAAATCTTGCAGGCCCGAAAACCGGCCTTCAAAGCTTCTTCGCGGGTTTTAAAGATTCGCACGCAATTGCGGCAACTGTAATGCTTGCAACTGGAATTGTGAAAAATATGGGACGACACATTGCCCCGCAAAGAGCCCCCAATGGGAACTACCGCCCCGCCTCGTTGATCTGGAGCCGGAGAGCCAGACCTGGCCCCTCGCCGCCATTGCCAGGGCGGGATCGGATTTTGGTCGCTCCACAAACCCAATCCTTGAGACCGGGCCTGTTTTTCCGCCGCGACCAAACCGGGGCAGAGTCGCGCGAGCTTACAGTATTGAGGATAAACCCAGGCCCAACCGCCCGCCACCATGACTTGATTGATCAAGTGACCATCTTGGCGGACTAAACCCACTTGGCGGCTGTAACGATCCGTGTCCACCACCTCCACGGTCACGTTCCGACCGCCAATCAGGTTCTGGAGAGCTTCTCGGGATTGAGGGCCAAAGGCCTGGTTTTTTTCCGGGGCGTCAACTCCGTAGAACCGAACTCGCAATTGCTCATAATCAGTGGTTAAAAGGGTTATGGTGTCCCCATCCAGCACATTGACCACCTGGCCGGTGTATAACTCCTGGAATCGCTGGGCCCAAAGCGGCCAGGCTTGGCTGATGAGCAAAAGTGTCCCCAGAAAAAGGCTGACTTTTCCAGGAGCTTGCCGGATTAATTTTCTCCACAATTGGCATAAAAATAACATATAAGCTCTTTATTATCATAAATTATACGATTGATTGTAATTAATTTTAATATTATATTTTATTTTTTTCTTTATTGTAAAATTGCTGTTTTCCGGCTCCCAAAAGACGGCCCGCGCCCTCAGGCCTCTCTCCTCCCTGGAGCTGGCCGTTAGGGAATTGTCAGATTTTCTATTGATTACCAGAAGTTGGCTTTTAAACTCTCCCGATCCAGCGGGCCTGACTCGAACCCCTGACTGCCCCTCTAAACCCAGGGGTCGGCCTTATAGCTGGACAAGAGCCCGAACTCCGCCGCCACCGGCTTCTGGGTCAACCACCCCTGATAGGCGCTCAACCCGCCCCTTAAGGCCGGGTTTTCCCGCAGGGCTTGTTTCAGGCCTTTGTTGGCCAGCTCCAGGCCATAAGGGAGAGTGACCTCGCTCAGGGCCTGGGTGGAGGTCCTAGCGTAGGCGCCCGGCATGTTACCAACACAGTAGTGAACCACCCCTCCCTCCACAAACACCGGGTTACTGTGGGTGGTCAGCCGGGAGCTCTCAAAGCAGCCCCCCTGGTCAATGGCCACGTCCACCAGGACCGAGCCTGGCTTAATCAGCCTCAGGCTCGCGGAACTGACCAGCTTGGGAGCCTTGGCCCCAACCACGAGAACCGCCCCCACGATGATGTCGGAAGTGGCCAGCTTTTTGGCCAAGGTCGCGGGATCATTGAGTAATAACTCAAGACCTGGGCCCAGGCTCTTACTCATGGCCGCCAGCTTCTGGGGATCAATATCTATTATGGTTACCCGACAGCCCAGGCCCTGGGCCACCCCCGCCGCGTTCTGGCCCACCACGCCGGCGCCCAGAATCAGAACTTCGGCCGGGGCCGCCCCGGGAACTCCTGTGGGCAGAATCCCCGAGCCCCCCAAGGGGCTGGCCAGGAAATAGGCCCCCACCAGACTGGCCATCCGGCCAGCCACCGCGCTCATGGGCCGAAGCAGCGGCAGATTCCCCCCCTCACTCACGGTCTCGTAAGCCACCGCCGCGATCCGGCGGCTGAGGCAGGCCTCGGTCAACTCCCGGCTGGCGGCCAGATGGAAGAAGGTAAAAACAATCTGGTCGGCTCGCAAGAGGGGATACTCCCCCGGCAGGGGCTCCTTGACCTTGACAATCATCTCAGCCGCTCGCCAGATGGCCGCCGGGTCAGGGCTCAGCTCACCGCCCGCCTCGACATAGGCCGAGTCTGAATAGCCCGCCCCCAGGCCGGCCCCCACCTCCAACAGGACCCGGTGGCCAGCCTGGACGTAGGCCGCGACCGCTTGAGGGGTCAAGGCGACCCGATTCTCCTGGTCCTTGATTTCTTTAGGGCAACCAATAATCATCTCGCCTCCCGTAACAGGTCGACCCGCCGCCTGGCGGGTCGGCCCGGCCTGAGCCCTACATAACCCAAACCGCTTAACCCTAACCGATAACCCCGCCAGGCTCCCGGAAACTAGCCCAGTTTTCATCCAGGAGCCGCAAAACCTGGGCTGTCTTGGCCCCGAGAATGGCGGTCATATCTTTTTCCAGACGAAAGTAGTCGCTCAATGAGTCATCCATGGTGTCGGCGACCACGCGTAGGTGGAGCCAGGGAACCTCCAGCTTATTGGCCGCGTAAGCGATGGCCCCAGACTCCATGTCGCAGATCCGGCAGCCAAAGAGCTGTCCCTGCCGAAGCTTAAAGGGCCGGCCAGTCACAAAGGTGTCCGAGGTCAGAATCCGGCCCCGCTTGAACTCCGGCCCGAGTTGGGCCAGCAGCCGCGTTACCAAGGGACTCTGACAGCCTAGGAGCATGTCCGGGAGCTTGGCCGCCACCGGGCCGTAGTGGAACGAGCCATAGGCCCCGACCCGGCGCCCCTTGTCGTCCTCCTCGAGCCAGTCGGCGATGATGGTTTCATTGGCGGCCACCAGGTCCCCGGCCTCAAGCCCCATCTCCAGAGAACCGGCGGTCCCGGCCCCGATAATCAGGGGCGGTGACGGCCCGGTCGCCAACAGTTTCCCCATCCCCAGGGCCGCGTTGACCTTCCCGGGCCCGGTCTCAATCAGGCGCGCCGAAAAATTCCGCGGAGCCAGGCCGGCCAGGGCGTTGGCCAGGCCCCGACGCTCCCTCGGGGTGGCGGTCAGGATCAAGATATCCGGTTTGGGCTCAGGCATATTTTTTTCCCTCAAATTAGGAGATCAATTAAAAAATAAATTGACCAAGCCGACTTTCGCGGCGCTGGCCCTCGGTCGCTGGCCAGCCCGACTGGCTGGCCGGGCTGAAAGGCTGAAAGAAATATTTGGCAAAAGGCCCAGATCATGGTAAGGTGAGCCGATAAGTTTTTAACCCATTGGTTTTTTTCACGCCAGGAACTGGGAAAACGGGTTTTGAGCGTTCTTTTCCCAGACTCCCAGTTTTTGGCTGGGTCTTGAGTAATCGTTATCCCTGACCTAACCAATTTTATCATATAAATCCGGCCCCAGGCTAACTCAGGGCTTGCCCACCAGAGCCAGGATTTCCCTGAGGCCAACCAACGCACAAGGAGACGTACGGAAAATGCCAGCGAAATTAGTTAAAGGCCTGGAAGTGGCCAAACCCCTGCGCGAGGAGCTCAAGAAGAGAGTCGAGGCGATCAAGGCCAAAGGGGTCAATCCCAAACTGGCCGTGGTCCTGGCCGGCTCCAACGAGGCCTCCAAGGTTTACGCCCAATCCAAGGAAAAGGTGGCCTCGCCCCTGGGTATTGAGTTTGAGCTGCATATCAAGCCCGACAACGTGACCACGGACGAGTTGACGGCTCTCATCGACAAGTTGAACGCCGATCCCAAGGTCCACGGCATCCTGGTGGAGCTGCCCCTGCCGAAGGGCATCGCCAAGGAACAGGTCATGAATCGCCTGAACCCCAAGAAGGACATTGACGGCGTCCATCCTTTCAACCGTGGCTACCTGTTGGGTGGCCAGGAGGATCTGGCCCTGGTCCCGGCCACCCCGAAGTCCTGCCTGCGGCTGATTGAAAGCACCGGCGTTCCCATTGAGGGAGCCAACGTGACCGTGCTCGGTCGCGGCGACACGGTTGGGCGGCCCCTGACCAGCCTGCTGATCAACCGGGGGGCCACGGTCACCGTCTGCCACTCCAAGACCAAGAACATTGACGCTGTCATCAAAAAGTCGGACATTGTCGTGGCCGCCATCGGGCGGGCCGGCTTTGTCAAGGCGGACTGGCTGACCGCCAATCAGGTGATCATTGACGTGGGCATCAACCAGTTGCCGGACGGCAGCATCACCGGCGACGTGGATCCCAAGGCCCAGGAAATTGTGGCCTTCGTCTCCCCGGTGCCCGGCGGTGTTGGCTCCCTGACCACGTCCATCATCATGGACAACCTTCTGGACGCCGTTCGGCTCCAGGGTCTGGCCTAAGCCTATAACGGGCCTCGTCCTGACTTAAAGCCAAGGGCGGCCCCCCCAGCGCGAGGGGCCGCCTTTTTTCGGTCAGAGCCGAAAAAAAGGAGACAATATGTCCAGCAATCTGCCGGTCTATGACATGACCATCGGCGAGTTTTTGAAAGTGGCCGGGTCCAACTCCCACGTGCCTGGGGGTGGCAATGTCTCGGCGGTGGTGGCCACTCTGGGGGCCTCCATGGGGGCTATGGTGGCCAGCCTGACCAAGGGCAAGAAGGGTTATGAGGATTTTCAGGCCGAAAACGACCTCATCTTAAAGGAGTTTCTGGACGGCATTGAGGAGCTCAAGACCCTGACCTTGGGCGACATCCAGGCCTTTGACGAATACATGGAGGTTTTCAAGCTCCCCAAGGACACCGAGGAGCAAAAAGCCGCCCGGGCCAAGGCAATCCAGGCCGCGGGCCAGAAAGCCACCCTGGCCCCGTTGAACGTCTGTCGGGTGTGCCTGAAACTTTTGGAAGTGGCGGCCAAGCTGGCCCCCAAAGGCAACAAGGGAGCCATCAGCGACTGCGGGGTGGCGGCCATCGTGCTGGAAGCGGCCATCCGGGCGGCCATGCTCTCGGTGGACATCAACCTGCCCAGCCTCAAGGACAGCGCCTTTGTGGACAAGGTCAAAAGCGAGCGGGCGGCCATCTTTGTCCAGGCCGAGGAGCTGAAAATCGACATCCTCCACCACATGCGGGCCCGCTGGTAACCCCGGCGATAACCAAGAGTCCAACCCGGCCTTGGCCAGATTCGCGACGCCGTGACGGCCCCATGACTGGCCGGCCCCATTGCCCCATTTCGGATCTTGACAATTGGGGGTTTTCCGGCTAAACTTACCAATTACTCGCTTTTCGGGCGAGAGCTATTAACCTTACGGACTTAAGACCATGAAAAAAGACATCCATCCGGCCTACAAGATTATCACCGCCTCCTGCGCCTGCGGCCAGGAGTTTCAGACCGGGTCGACCCTGGACAGCATCCGCGTGGAAATCTGCTCGGCCTGCCATCCCTTTTTCACTGGCAAGCAGAAGCTGGTGGACACGGCTGGCCGGGTGGAGAGATTCCAACGCAAATACGCCCAGGCCCCCAAGCCTAAGGCCAAAAAACAGAAATAGCCCCTCTCTGGCCGGGAATCCTCGCGCGAGGCCCGAGCCCGATCTCGGCCGCCGCCTTCTTGAACCCTCCTGGCCCTTGGCCTGAGCTCGCCGACCATGCTTTACCACGACACTAACCTGGCTGACCTGGAAAAAGCCCGCCAAGCCCTTGAGGAGGACCTCAACAACCCGGCCCTCCTCAAGGACCAGCGACTTTACACGACCACGGCCCGGCGCCACAACGAGTTGGGCCGCCTGATCGGGGTCTGGCGCCAGATCAACAAGACCACCGAGGACCTGGAGGGAGCCCGGCTTTTACTGCTGGACCCCAATTCCGAGATCCGCGAGCTGGCCGAGTTGGAGCTGGCCGAGCTGGAGAGCCGGAAAAAGGAGCTTGAGGATGAGCTTACCCTCCTTTTGCTGCCTAAAGACCCCAATGACGCCAAAAACACCGTTGTGGAGATCCGAGCCGGGGCCGGGGGGGATGAGGCCGGGCTTTTCGCGAGCGATCTCTTTCGGATGTATCTGCGTTACGCCGAAAACCAGGGCTGGAAAACCGATCTTTTGTCCCTGAGCCCCTCCGACGCCGGAGGTTGCAAGGAAGTCATCTTCCTGGTCGAGGGCGAGGGGGCCTACAGCCACCTCAAGCACGAAAGCGGGGTCCACCGGGTCCAGCGAGTGCCGGCCACCGAGACCCAGGGTCGCATCCACACCTCCACCGTCACGGTGGCTGTTTTGCCTGAAGCCGAGGAGGTCGAGGTGGAGATCAAGCCCGAGGAGGTCAAAGTCGATGTTTACCGCTCCTCTGGGCCAGGCGGGCAGTCGGTCAACACCACCGACTCGGCGGTCCGGGTAACCCACCTCCCCACCGGCCTGGTGGTCACCTGCCAGGACGAAAAGTCCCAGATCAAAAACAAGCAAAAGGCCCTGACCGTCCTGCGCGCCCGCCTGCTGGACCGCCAGATCGCCGAGCAAAACGAAAAGATCAGCTCCGAGCGCCGCGGCCAGGTCGGCTCAGGGGATCGCAGCGAGCGCATCCGAACCTACAACTTTCCCCAGGGGCGCCTGACTGACCACCGGGTAGGCCTGACCCTCTATCGACTCCCGGAAATCATCAATGGCGATTTAGCCGAAGTCATCACGGCGGTGGGGGCGTATTTTCAGGCCAAACTCCTGGCCGGGCACGCCCCCAATGGTTGAGAGAGTTTGGGAGACCGCCGCGATCCTCAAGACCACGGCTGACTTCCTCGGCCAGAAGGGCATTGACTCCCCCCGGCTGGAGGCGGAGCTACTGTTGTCAGAGGTCCTGGGTCTCTCCCGAGTCGAACTCTATGTGCGTTTCGACCAGGTTCTGACCCCGGAACAAGTGACCGCCTATCGGGAATTGGTCCGTCGCCGGCTCAACCACGAGCCCTCAGCTTATATCCTGGGCCGCAAGGAGTTTTACAAGCTGACTTTTCAGGTCTCCCCGGCCACCCTCATTCCCCGGCCCGAGACCGAGATTCTGGTGGGCGAAGCTCTCCGGCTGGCCCAGACATTTCCCCAACCGCGCCTAGCCGACCTCGGCTGCGGCTGTGGGGCCATCGCTCTGGCCCTGGCCAAAAATCTGCCCCAATGCCAGGTCATCGCCACTGACCTCAGCCCGGCCGCCCTGGAGGTGGCCAAGACCAACGCCCAGAACCTGGGGGTGGCTGACCAGGTTGAGTTTCGCCAGGGCGATCTGGCCGAGCCTTTAAAGGGCCAGACCCTGGATCTGATCTGCGCCAATCTCCCCTACATCCCCACCGCGGAAATCTCGACCCTGGACCCGACCGTGGCCCAGTTTGAGCCGCGCCTGGCCCTGGACGGCGGGCCCGATGGCCTGGAGCCTTACCGCCGCCTCCTGCCCCAGGTGAGGGAGATTCTGGCCCCGGGCGGCTATCTGCTTTTAGAAATTGATCCCCGGGCCCTGGCGAGCGTCCAGGCCCTGAGCGCGGCGGCGGGCCTGAAATGTCTGCCCCCCATTATGGATTACAGCCGCCAAAACCGGGTCGCCTTGGCCCAGGCGTGAAATCCCCCTCCCCCGGCTTCCGGGCCGCCTCCTTTGAATATTCTGGCCGCAAACCTCGCTAAAAACGACATTTGAAAAATCTGGGCGCTTGAGCCAGCCTGGGCGCCAAGTCCCTTGGGCTCCTTGGGTGATTTCCAACCTCGCCAACTGACTAAGGGCAAATAATGCGCGTGAATTTAAATAATTTAGGAAAACTACAGCGTATTTTTATATTTTTCTCCGCGGTTAACCCCTATTACCCTGTCGCCAAAACTTTGACTTATTTCCGCGGTTGGGGCCCAGGTGCCCGCCCCCTCCCAAAGCCCCGGTTGAGCTTGACCCAGCTCCAACTCGGCGGGCCAGAGTGGGGTGGCGAGCTCGCGGCTAACCCGTTTTAAACCGAATTCTGTGGGGCAAAATTAGAATCGCTGAAAGGACCAAGACCAGAAGACCATTTCCTATTTTTTTTCTGATTTGTTACTCTGATAGCAACCGTTCACCTAGGTAGGTTTGGACTGATTGCCCACCCAAGCGGCTGTCTTCCACCAGAGAGATTTTTTAGAACTTTTAGCCTTAAAGGTTGATTTAACTCATAATCCAATAGCCGAACCAGTCATATTAAATGAATTCAGGCATTTATTTTTAAAAATTTCGGATAACGTTGGGGAAGATGTCTTAGAAAGAGGCTTCACAGGGTCTTGACCTGGGCTTTAGGATTTACCAAAATAAGGAGAGGAAGAGTTAAATGAAGGGCGACCTCAGAGGCCTCTTAAGGAGGGTGGGAGTAGATTTAGCCTTCCTGAGGCCTTCCTATGTGAACGCTTACCTCTGATAAAGTTGAAAATGTGTCTATTTGGCCCCCACGGCCATTATCTTTTTCCTCAATTTCCCCCCAGGAAGCCTGGCTCAGGGGAAGGGCGGAGACCCTATGGTTTTTCGCGCGCGGAGAGCCCGCCTCCTCGTCGCCCTACTTTTCTCGCTCCTGGGGATTGGCCTCCCGGTGGTGGCCCCAGGCTTAGAGACGACCGAGCCCCAGGCCTACCCCAAGGCCGAGCTGGAAACCCGCCTGGCCACGGCCAGATCTATCTTGCTTTCGGCTCAAGCCAGCGATTTGAGCCAGAGTTATCGCTTCCAACTGGAAAAGGCCCTGGTTCTTTACTACCAGGCCAGCCTCATCGCCCCCGACGCCCCAGAAGTCTGGTCGCGCCTGGGTCGCCTGGCCGAGATCCGAGGGCTGTGGGCGGAGGACCCCCAGAGTCAAGAGGCCCTGATGGCGGAGGCCCGAGGGCATTTCCTCAAAGCCGCCCGCCTGGGCCAGAGGGGGGCGCGACCGCCAGAGCCGGTAGCCCCGAACCCGGCGGCTGGCTCCGCCGACCCGTTTGTGGCCGAGCTCTTGTGGTCCAGCCGCTTACGGCGAGGAGAAATCACCACGGAGGAACTGACCCGCCATTACGCCTTTAATGACCAGAATCCTCTATATCAGCCGGGACTGTGGGTCGACCGCCGCTTTATCCTCTTGAGCGAGCCCGAGCCGGCCAAACGAGATGAGCTCCTGAGCCTGTACCAGCGAGAGTTTGACGAGGTTTGGTCGGCCATGCCGGTGGAGGCCCCCAATCAGCGGCCCGGGGGGCCGGCCCGTTTAAAGAAGATTGAGGTTCTACTGGCCTGGGCCGAAACTTTGCTGGCCCTCATCAACCCTTCTGTCAGCCCTCCAGCCTCCACCGCGCCTGGGTCCGCGAGCCAGCCCTCTTTTTTGGCTCCCCAGACTACCCCGTCCCAGACTACCCCATCCCAGACCGCCCCGCCGTGGAGTCCAACGAGTCAGGGACCGACCCTCTTCAGCGAGGCTCTGAGCCTGGGGCGCCGAGCCTTGAGCCTGCCATTGGGCTCAACCGAGACCAATCGCCTCTTGACCAGCCTGGGCCAAGCCGAGCTCAAAGTCCCCAGCCCGGCCCTGCGGGATGACCTGTGGGCTTTTCGGGACCTCTTGTTCACCAATTGGCTCAAGGCTCAGCCGACCAACGCCGAAATCTGGGCGGTCTGGGGCCAGGACTATTATCAACGAGCCGCCACCCAAGCCGATGATAAGCTTTGGGCCAGTCTCCGGGCCGAGGGGGCCAGAAAATTCCTCAAGGCGGTTGAGCTCAGCTCTCACCAGGACCAGGCCCGGGCCCAATGGGGGCGGGTTCTGGAGATAGGGGCCTATAACGCCCCCGCCCGCCCCGGCTCGCCCCCCGCCGAGTCCCTAGCCGCCCGTTACCACAAATCCCTGACCGAAGCTCAGGAGCAGTACCGCCTGGCCTGGGAGCGGGGGGAGAAACTTGATACCCTGGAGAGCCTGGCGCGGGTCAGCGCTCTTCTGGCCTTTGAGGCCAAAACCGAGGAAGGGTTTCAGACGGCTTTTGGCGAGGCCACCCGCCTAGGGCGCCTCCTGGTTCGCTACGCCGACAACCCCGCCCAGGCCTGGCTCAATTGGGCCCAGATCTGCCTGGCCTTCCGGGAGCGAGAGCTAGCGGCCAATTTTCGGAGCGCGGTCATCGCCGAAATCTTCGCCGCCCACAACCACTATTTAAGCTCCAACGCCGCTCAGATCCCGACCCTGATCGAGCTAGCCGACGAGGTCTGGTCCCTGGCCGCCCAGTTTCCCGAGGCCCAGGACCAGGCCCTCTCCCTACTGATTGACCTCTGTCGCCGCCTGGCCCGCCTGGCCCCGGCCGAGCCAGGCTATGGTTTCGCCCTGGGTCTGGCCGTCTTCGCCCAGTTGGCCAATCGTCCAGCCTGGCCCGACGACCCGGCCGTGACCTCGGATCCAACCGCCAAAAAGGCCTTTGAGGAGGTTTTAGCGGCTTTTCTGGAGAGCCTGGATAGTTTAAGCCAGTGGAGCCCCAGTTCCGACTCCCCGCCCCCCTCGGGTCAGGCTCAGGCCTATGAGCCGCTACGCTTTCTGGCCCCAGAAGTTGGTCAAGCTTGGGTTTACGCCCCTGGTTCCACGTTTCAGGAAAGACTGGCCTCGGCCTTGAACCGCCCGGTGGGTCGCCTCTTGGCCATGGCCCGACCCGAGACTTTGCCGCCCTGGCACCAACTCCGCCTGGCCGCTTTTCTGCGCCTGGTCGCCGCCTCTGGCTATCCTCCGGCGGAAGAGCAGATGGCTTACTGGCGCTTGGCTCTGCGGTATCTGCGACTGGCCCGCGAAAAAGACGGCCCCAACCAGGACCTGGGGGCTATCCTAGCCGAGGAGGGGCTGATTCTGGCCGAGCTTAACCTCCTCAACCCCACCCCGGACCCGGCCCTCTTGACGGAGGCCGAGACTCTCTGGGCGCGGGCTGAGCGACTCGCCCCTGGCTCCAGTCGCTACGCCCAGGCCAGGTGGGCGGCCTGGCTGGGCGACCAGGCCCGGCTGATTAAATCCCTGGCCCATCCCCCGGCCTGGGAGGACAACCTGACCTGGCCCAGCTTTCCAATGGCCATGAGCGATCCGGCCTTCCGGGCCTTTCGAGGGGCCAGCTGGTTGAAGTCGGCCTGGTATGGTTACAGCCGTTGACGAAACTCACGCGTTTTGCCATAATCTAATTATGAAATTTACATATCAGGGGCTTTGATGACTATTTTCCAGTTCAAAAAACGGAAACTGATCGATGAGGTGGTTCAAGCCTTGACCGAGGAGGACCAGCTGGATCCCATTGAGGACATCCTGGTCATCACCCGCAAAGCCAGCGGAGCCCGCCACGCTTTCCTAGCTGGCCTGGACAAGCGCGACTCCCTGCTGGAGTTCATTGGCTGTCTGGAAGCGGCCAAAATGGAGCTGATCATGAGTAGCCTGGAGGAAGATGAGCAATAGTCAGCCCCTGGCCCTCGTCACCGGGGGAGCCGGCTTTATTGGCTCGCATCTGACCGAGGCCCTGGTTAGCCTCGGTTGCCAGGTCCGGGTGCTGGATAACCTCAGCTCTGGCCGGGCCGAGAACCTGAGTCGGGTCCGAGCCAAAATCGATTTCCGCCAGGCGGACATCCGGGACCAGAAAGCCCTCAACCAGGCCATGACCGGGGTCAGGGTCGTATTCCACCTGGCCGCCCTGACCAGTGTCTCGGCCAGCTTGAGCGACCCGGCTCTTTACCTGGACGTGGACGCGATGGGCTCGCTGGCTGTTTTCCAGGCCGCGAGCCAGGCTCGGGCCCAACGCCTAGTCCTGGCCTCCACCTCGGCCATTTACGGGGACGGGCCCTGTCCCCAGGCCGAATCCCAGGCTCCCCAGGTGGATAACCCATACGCCGCGGCCAAACTTTTGGCCGAAAACCTGGGTGTCTACTTCCAAAGAAACCACCACCTGGAAGTCATCAGCTTACGACTTTTCAATGTTTATGGGCCTCGGCAAAGCCTGACCGATGGGGAGGCTTCGGTCATCGCCCTCTTCGCCCAAGCCGCCCTGACCGGCCAGAGCCCCATCATCTACGGCGATGGCGAGCAGACCCGGGACTTCATTGAGGCCCGCGACGTGGTCCGAGCCCTGATCCTGGCCGGTCGGACCCCTTATCCCAAGAGCGGGGTTTATAACGTGGGAACTGGCCAGGCCATATCAATTAACCGCCTGGCGCAACTTTTAAAGGAGCTGGTCCCGGATCTGCCCCGGCCCATTTACCGCCCGACCCGCCTCGGCGACAGTCTTCAGTCCATGGCCGATATGACCAAGAGCGCCAGAAATCTCCAATTTTCGGCGCACATTGACATCCGCGAAGGCTTGGCCGCTTTGTTGGCCCAACAAAAACCCGAAAAAAAATCTCCCTCATTTTCGCCCGCAAAGTTTTAACCTTAGTTTTTAGCCACATACTTACAATAACGCGTATTAATAGATATTATTATACTATATAATTACTTATCATTAAATTTTGGCGTTTTTTTATATTTTACCTATATCCAGGATAGAGGTTGTCTGATCATCATTAACGACCTAACCCCGCTGGCCTCGGCCCCAACCCCGCTCGGGAGAGGCCGGCGTCAGGCCGCTCGGCTGGCCGATAACCGGGAAAACGCTGTTGACAGCCCAGGGTTGGGGTATTATACTTGGTTGGATCAAGATAGAGGACCTCCTCAATTGGGGAGTCCTGATCTTTTCAGTGGGTTGATTTGGACTTTTTCGGAAATATTCAGTATGCTGAGATAAATTCCCTGGATCTGACTAGGGTTTAAAACCAGGGTTTTTCTAAGATAATTTACCGGCTAGCGCTGAAGGGCTGGGAAGGCTCTGGCTCGAATTCAAGGTTGCGGGCCTTTAAAAATTTAACAATTTTCACACGGAGGATTTGGAAAATGAGGAAACTTTTACTGGTGGCGGCCCTGGCCTTAGCTCTGGCCCCTCTAGTTGTGGGTTGCTCCAAGAAGCCCCAGGGCGGTGGCGAAACCACTGGGTTGACCGCGGCGGATCAGATGTTCTTGAACAACCACGTCTATTTTGATTTTGACCGTTACAATATTAGGCCGGACCAGATTGACACTCTGCAATCCAAGGTGGCTTATCTGGGTCAGAACCCCAGCGCCCAGGTGGAAATCCAGGGGCACTGCGACGAGCGCGGCACTGAGGCCTATAACCTGGCCCTGGGCGATCGTCGGGCCAAGGCGGCCTATAACTACGTGGTTGGCCAGGGCGTCGCCAGCTCTCGCCTGACCACCGTCTCCTATGGCAAAGACCGGCCCCTGGCTTTTGGTAACGATGAGGCGGCTTGGGCCCAGAATCGGCGGGCTCAGTTTGTTCTTTTGAACCGTTAGGCGCCTCAGGGTCAATTCTTCGCGCCGGGATCCCCTTGGGGGGCTCCCGGTTTTTTTTTCCTCGCGCTACCCCCCAGGCCAGCTCCCCTCACCCCCCTCAGGTCCGAAAATAAATAGGTCATTGTGAGAACATAAGAATTGTTATATAATTTAAATAGGCCAACGCTGGTTTTTGGGGACTCCCGAACCAACTTGATCCCGCGGCTGGGGCCAAGGTTCCCCGGAATCTAGCCCGCTGGCGGTTTGACCAGCTGGCCGAGGGGAAAGCGCCATGACCGGAGCCCAGGAAAAAGCCTTGCCCAAAGTTCTGGTAATTGATGACGATGACCTGACGCGCCAAGTGGTCGGAACCATTCTGCGCCAGGGTGGCTACGCCTGCCTGTTCGCCCGTCAGGGCGAGGAAGGCCTGGAGCTGGCTCGGAACCAGAAGCCCCGGCTGATTATTCTGGACATAATCATGCCTGGCCTCAATGGTTTTGAGGTCCTGCGCTATCTGAAGGCCAGCCCCCTCACAGCCTCCATCCCGGTCATCTTCCTAACCGGCCAGATTCACCAAGCGGAAAAAAGCCAAGCTCGCAACCTCGGGGCGGTGGATTACGTGGAAAAACCCTTTGAGGGCCAGGACCTGCTTACCCGGGTCGACGCGTATCTGAAGACCCAGCGCCAGGAGCGAGACCTGGCCTATTACAACGCCCGCCTGACCCGACTGGCCCAGGAGGCCATCACATTTCTGACCCCGGGAGGGGCTGGCCTAGCCGGTCCCGGGCAGGAAGAGGAGCCTTATAACCAGCTGGTGGCCAAAATCAACCAGGCCCAGGACACCCTGGACCAGTTGTCTCGCCAGTGGCGGGCCTGGCAGGCCAGCTCGCCGACCGCGGACCAGGGCCTGACCCTGACGTTGACCGAGTTGCGTGACCACATGACCGAAATCCGCGACCTGGCCGACCATCTTAGGGCCATTTCCGGCTGGCCGGCCAATTAAATCCAGGGAAAGAGCTGAACTATGTCGGACATGGAGCTTGACGCCAATCTGCTTCAGGATTTCATCACAGAGTCAAAGGAACTCCTGGAGGATTACACTTCCTCCATGTCCGCCTTTGAGGCTGATCCCCATAACCTGGACACCATCAACCCGGTTTTTCGAGCCGCCCATACCTTGAAAGGCTCCAGCGCCTTTTTCGGGCTCAACCACATCAAAGACTTCGCCCACAAGCTGGAAAACCTTCTTGATGACATCCGCCACGGAACCCGGGCGGCTGACCCCAAGGCCATAGAGTTTCTGTTCCTGGCCGGCAATCACCTCAAAGCCATGTTTGACCGCCTCTCCAACGGCGACACCAAGGCCGTTCTGCTGCCGGACGAAGAGGCTTTTCTTGGGGAATTGGGGGTCTGGATGAGCCAAAGTGGCGGCGGCGCCGCCGGCCTGCCCGGTCAAGCTGACTTCGAGGGAGCCTGTGGCAAAATCAAGGCTCTGCTGGCCGAGGCCATGGACCAGGGTGGCGATCCCGACCAGATTATCCAGACGGTGGCTGAGATCATTAACGCCTTGCCCCTGGCTGACCAGGCCAAGAAAAAGGACCAGCCCTACCAGAGGCCAGTCAGCGTCATCCACGCTGGCGTGGATCTCACCGAGCCCCTGCTGGCCGCTCTTGATAACCTCCAGGCCCCGGCCTTTGACCCTAAGGCCTATGACCAGGAGCTGAAAAAAGTCGCGGCCCAGATTGAGGCCCAGGGTTGGGACGATCTGAAACCCTCATTTCAGGTGGCCATGGAGGATTTCACGGCCATCTTTGAGAGCGGTCTGGACTTCGACCCCCTCCTGGTGGGCCTGATGCGCTCTAAGTTAAATGACTTCCTTAGCCATCTGACGGTCGCGTACCCCCAAGCCGAGGCCAGCCCTGTCCCGAGCTCCCCAGAACCTGAGCTGCCCCCAGACAAGGCCGAGCCCGGTCAGGAAAAGGAGACCTCGGCCAAGACCGAACGCAAAACCATGCGCATCTCAGAGGAAAAAGTCGATGGCTTCATGAGCTATGTTGGCGAGCTCATCGTCACCGCCGAGACCTTCAATTATCTGCAAAAAACCATTGAGCAGGAAAAGGTCAACCCCAACACTATCCGGGCCTTCAAAAACGCTAATCAGGCCTTCCGGGAGCTCTCGGACGAGTTGCAAGAGAGCCTGATGGAGATCCGGCGCGTGCCCATCAAAGGCATTTTGCAAAAGGTCAACATGATGGCCCGGGAGTTGTCCCACCAGTTGAGCAAAAAAGTCCGGGTCCAGCTGGTTGGCGAGGACGCTCAACTGGACAAATCCATCGCCGAAAGCCTGGAGGGGCCCCTGGTCCACGTGGTCCGCAACTCCATGGACCACGGCCTGGAGCCGCCGGAGGAACGCGAGGAAAAGGGCAAAAAAGTCGAGGGCTTATTAAAGGTTACCGCCTCGGCGGACAAGGAGTTCTTCTACCTCACAGTCGAGGATGACGGTCGAGGCATCGACCCCGAGAAGATGCGCCAAGTGTCCATCTCTAAGGGTATGCTGACCGAAGCCCAGGCTCAGGCTTTAACCGACAAGGAAGCCATTGGCCTCATTTTCGGGGCTGGCTTTTCCACGGCCAAACAGATCACCGATGTCTCCGGTCGAGGCGTGGGCATGGACGTGGTCCGCACTAACATCAACGCCTTGAATGGCTCCATCAACATTGACTCCCGGGTTGGCCAAGGCACGATCATCACCCTGAAGATCCCTCTCTCAGTCACCTTGCAAGTCATTAAAGCCCTGCACGTCCGAGTTGGCCAATCCAACTTCATCATCTCCCTTGAGGAAATCCTGGAGTCCCTGCGCCCCAACCCTGGCGAACTCTCCACTGTGGAGGGTCGAGGCCTGATCCTCAACCGCCGGGGTCAGATCACCCCCCTGATTAAGCTTTACGAGATCTTCAATCTTGTCCCCGAGCACCCGGACCCGGCCGATGGGCTGCTGGTCATGGTCGAGACGTCCTCGGGCCGCTACGCCCTTTTGGTCGATGAGGTCATGGGCCAGCAGCAGGTGGTCGTCAAGGAGCTCGGCGAACAATTTAAACGGCTCAATTTTCTGGCCGGCAGCGCCCTTTTGGGGGACGGCGGCTTGGGCCTGGTTCTGGCCGCCGACGGCATCGCCCGACTGGCTTTCGGCCTTGATTAACGGGATACTTTCATGAAAAGCTCCGAAGTCAATCGCGTCTTCATCCTGCCTGGCGAATATTTCATTTCCAAGCAGCCCACTATGATCTCCACCCTCCTGGGCTCTTGCGTGGCCGTGTGCCTGTTCCACCCGGTCCATAAATTCGGCGGCATGAACCACTTCATGCTGCCCACCTCACCCAACAAGGAACGCTCCGGCAAGTACGGCGATTACGCCATCGCCGTGCTCTTGCAATTCATGGAGCGGACCCTGGGCAGTTTAAACGGCCTGCAGGCCATCATCAGTGGTGGGGCCAAGGTCATTGACTCCATCACCAAAGGCCCGCAGATAGGCCAGCGCAACATTGAGACCGCCCGGGAGATCCTCCAGCGCCGCAACGTGGCCATCATCAAGGAAAATGTCGGCGGCCAGGTGGGCATGAAACTCCATTACCAGAACTGGGACAATCACCTGGTCATTGAGCCCATGGACAGCAACACCATGCGCGGCTCCCTCATCACTCGCGAGGAAACCTCGCGGCCAGCCAGCCTGAGCCTAGGGAGCGGGCCAACCGCCACCGCCAAGGGCCAAACCGCTTCTTTAACCGCTCCCCCAGCCCGATCAGGTCGGATCAAGGTTCTGGTGGTCGATGACTCGGCCATTGTCCGCAACCTTCTCATTAAAGCCATGAGCGACGAGCCGGACCTCCAGGTGGTCGGAGCGGCCAAGGACGCTTATGAGGCCCGACAGATGCTGCTGGAGCTGGGCCCGGACGTGATCACCTTGGATATTGTCATGCCCAAGATGGACGGGGTGACCTTTCTGAAAAAGCTCATGGTCTACTACCCCATTCCGGTCATCATCTGCTCGACCATCGCCAAGGCTGGCAGCCAGGCCGAGCTGCGCAGCGACAAAATCGGGGCGGTGGATGTCATTGACAAGGAGAGCCTGAACCTCTACCACGGGCTGGACACCGTCAAAAAAATTCTCATTCCCAAGATCCGGGCGGCGGCCCAGACCAAGGTCATTAAAAAGTCCAAAGAGGAGGTCGCCAGCCTGTGAGGCTGGTTGACTGGCTCTGGCTCCGGCTCCTTACTCTCATGGCCCTCGGCTTTGGCCTGGGTTTTGGCTTCCTGCCTCAGGCTTGGGGAGCGGCCCCAGCGCGAGAGGCCCGAATCGTGGCCGAGTGGGACCATGACCCGAGCCTTTTTACCCAAGCCCTTTTCTTTGACGGCCAGGATATCGTTGAGTCAGCCGGACTCTACGGGCGCTCCCGGGTCATCCGGTATCGCCCGGGCGGCCAGGTGTTAGCGGAATTTCGGCCAGGGGCGGAGTTTTTCGCCGAGGGGGCGGCCCTGGTCGGGGACGAGATTTATGTCCTCACCTGGCGCGAAGGGGTGGTCTTCATCCTAGACGCCCAGACCCTGACCCTGAAAAAAACCCTGTTTCTGCCGCGAGAAAGTTGGGGGCTGACCTTTGACGGGACCCAGTTGTGGCGCTCGGATGGCTCGGCCCAACTCTGGCCGCACCAGCTCTCCTTGGCCGCGGCCGGGCGCCCGGTGACTGTCCGGGACGGGGACAAGACCATTAAGTTTTTAAACGAGCTGGAGCGCGATCCTCAGAGCGGGCTCATTCTGGCCAATATCTTTGGGCAAACTCGGGTGGCCTTTATTGAGCCACGGACCGGGACGGTCAAGTTTTACCTGGACTGCCAGAAGATCGCCAAGAAATACGCGCCCAAAAACCCAGAGGCGGTTTTAAACGGCCTGGCCCTGGACCCGGCGGGCCGTCTTTTCCTGACCGGCAAGCTTTGGCCGCGACTTTTCCAGGTTGACTGGGACCCGATCCCAATGAATGGGGCCCCCGATCTGGAGTAAGCGCCCGCTGGGAACAGGCCGGAACCGGGAGTCGCCCGGACAGGCGGCTCCACAGAAAATCGCTTCTCAAAGAGCGCTTGGGGGATTTAGCCTGATGACCGAATTGGCGGGGCGTTTTGAGCCTGAGCATCTGCCCATCCTGGATCAGGCCGTCCATCTGGCCGGGGATCTGGTGTCGGAAGCCTTTCAGCTGGATCTGACCAATTACCGGCAATGGCCGGTGGACACGCGCCATTATCCGGACCTGGCCCCAGACGAAATTGCCCCCGGGGTGCTGGCCCAGGTTCTGTGTTATCGTCGCCAGGCCCTTTTTCCCAGCCAACAGCCGGATTTTTATCGAGTCTGTCTGTATGACCCGGCCATCCTGGAGGCGGCCAACCGGGAATCATTGCCCCTCCCCACCCTCCTGGCCTATGTCCTCACGCACGAGTATATCCATGTAGCAAGGTTTATCCGGTTTTTGGAGCTGGTTTCCTTGGAGCCAGAGCTGCGGTCCCGGGAAGAAAGCCTGGTCCACGCCCAGACCAGGGAGCTGCTGGCGGGCCGGGATTTGCCGGGTTTAGGCGGCTTGTTGGAGCTTTTCAACCAAAACCGTCTGGCTCTCGATCCCCTGGACCCCTTGGCTCGATTGATTGAGCGCTGACTTTTGTTCTCCCGCTCTTGTCAATCTTTTTAAATCCTAAAATATCCGCCAAAAAATTTGTTATGAAATTAAACGCAATAGTCAAGTATCTTGCTTGACAATATTTTTTTTAAAATTAACCAATAGTCATTATCATGATTTAATAAATTTTGGTCGGATTAAAAAAAATAGCCTTGATTAAATTTTGCTAATTATTTAGAAATTTAATCTAATTTTATCTAAATATTAATAATAAAATAATAAATTATGAATTTCTGGCAGTCGCCTTCTGACTTGCCAGTGGATTTTATTTTGACTTTATTCTTATATTTATAGTAGAGTTATTACAGTAAATCGCGAGCTGATCGTTGTTCTTGCCAAGCGACAGTTCTGGCCCGCGTTCTGAACTTTGGCGAAGGTCTCAAATTGATGAAGCCAAGGCGATGACTAAGACAAAATTTTTTTTCCTGAACGCGCCTGGGCGCTCTCAAGCTGGCCTGTTGTCAGGCCTGGCCTGGTTGTCTGGGATTGACTGAAGCGCTGACTCAAGTCGCTTTTTTGACGGACGTTTTTTGATGGACAAATCTACTGAACAAATCAATGTGACTCTAACCAATAACCAGACTGAAAAGCCCTTGGAAACAGGCGAGGAGAACAAAACCAGAGATATAAAAGACATTAACGATTTAATTTCCAAATCCGCCTTAGCCAGCGGAGTGGAGAATCTGAAGTTCAAGAATGATTTGGGAATTGATTTAAGCCCTCTGGGTAATGACGCGCCCGACTGTTTGGTCGCGGCTAACCTCAGGAACGAATCCATCAACACCCAGATTTTCCATCGAGCTGACTGTGTCTTGGAACTGAAGAAATTAAACGCCCAGGGCGAAATTGACCAGGATGATAATGTCAAGCGCGTTTCCGTGATTGAATTTGAGGAGGAGAGAAGGTCCAAGGACATCGCCAAACATATCCACTACCTGGCTTCAGTTATTGGAAATCATTATTCCTTTAATGTCAAAGTTATTATCTATTTTGTTATAATATACGGGACAAATGTAAAACCAATTCCCCTTTGTTCTTTTAATTTTGGTTCTTTATCGTTCAGTCCGCTTGTTATTTACTTAAGCGAGATCAAAGAGGATGAGCTGTTCGTCAGCCTGGACACAAAAATCGCCACAGGTCAGAAGGCGTCCAGAATGGAAATTATCAAACTCGCCGCGCTTCCCAAAATCGGTGAGTTTAATTTCCCTAGGCTCATGAAATGCGCGATGTACGCTAATGATCCGCGACTGATTGATGACAACCTGTCGTTTGACTATTTTACCCTTATTGATAACCTTTTCGCGGGCAAACTTTCCGTTGACCAGCGGAAAGAATTAGTTGAAGGGAGTCCAAAAATGGGTTTTTTTTGGGAAGAAGGCAAGAAGGAAGGCAAGCTGGAAGGCAAGCTGGAAGGCAAGCTGGAAGGCAAGCGGGAGTCCCTGGCCGAAACCACCGATAAACTCTTCAAAAAAGGGTTCAGTGGTCAGGAGATCCAAAATATGTTGGATGTGAGCAAAGAGTGGCTTCAGGAGTATAAAAAGTGGCTTATTGAGCCGGAAAAACCAGCTGACCTTCAA
>JAISMU010000144.1 GCA_031276635.1 Deltaproteobacteria bacterium
GTGGGCCGAAAAAACCTCGGGCCGAACCCAGCCCTGGGTCTCTGGGCCAGCGTAGGTCTCTTGGGCCGAGATCCCCACCAGGCAAGCCCGGGCTCCCAAACGCAGAAGGTTTTCCGTGTGGGCGGCGTAAAGGCTGATGACCCGGGGCGGCTCCTCAGCCCAGGCCGGGCCGACCAGAAAGAAACCTAAATAAAGCGCGACCAGGGTAGCCAACGCCGAGAGACCCAGACGCCAAGACCGAGGAGATAGATTAGGAGACAAAAAATTTCACCTCATGACCGCCTTCAGAAAATGTCCGCGTTAAGAGGCCGAGGGGCCGAGATTTGGTCTCGGTCGCCAGGAGATGGCCAGCCCCCCGGTGAACTCGTCGGCCCAAACCCGAGCCTCGGCCTCAAAAACCAGCTCCAACAGCTCCGGGGTCAGGGTCTGAGCCAGCGGGCCACTGGCCACCAGTCGGCCTTTTTTTAAAAAGACCATTTCCTGGGCGTAAACCGCGGCCAGGGTCAGGTCGTGACTAACCACTATAATCGCCCGCCCCTCAGCGGCCAGTTCCCTTAAAAGCCCCATCAGGCCCAGGCTCTGGTGAATGTCCAAGCTGGCCGTTGGCTCGTCCAGCAAGATCACCGGGGTGTCCTGGGCCAGAGTTCGGGCGATGACCGCCCGTTGCGCCTCCCCGCCGGAGAGCGTGGTGATGGGTCGCCCGGCCAGAGATTCCAGACCCAACCGGGTCAGAGCCAGATCGACCTTCTCCTGGTCGCGGGGGCTCAAACGACCCCAGCGCCCCAGATAGGGCCGTCGCCCCATGGCCACCACCTCCGCCACCGTGAAAGGCAGGCTAAATGTGGATTTCTGAGGAGCCAGAGCCAGAAGCCGAGCCAACTCCCGGGGGGAGAAACTCGAAAGTGGCTGGCCCCGCAAGAGGACCCGCCCCTGGGTGGGGGCCAAGAGACCGGCCAATAGGGCCAACAGGGTGGATTTCCCCGCCCCATTGGGACCAACCAGAAAAAACAGGCCCCCCGCCTGAAACCCCAGAGTGAGATCTCTCAAGATCAGCCGCCCGTCATAGCCAAAGGCCAGATCTTGAGCCGCCAGCTCAGCCAATTCCTCAGCCACGAGTCAGCCGCCGGGCCTGACGCCGGAAAATGACCAGAAAAACCGGGCCCGCCAAAAGGGCGGTCAAAACCCCCACTGGGATCTCTCCCGGGAGAACGGCCCGGGCCACCCAATCAGCCGCGCCCAACAAAACCGCTCCGGCCAGGGCCGAGAGCGGAATCAAGGCCCGGTGGTCCGGGCCAATGAGCAGCCGGATCAGGTGGGGGGTGATGAGCCCGACAAAACCGATTATCCCTGAGACAGCGACAGCGCTGGCGGCGGCCAGCGAGGCCACCGCCAGGAGCCGCCGCCGGGTCCCTTTGGTGTTGACCCCCAGAGTTCTGGCCTGGTCCAGGCCCAAAGTCATGACATTCAAATCCACGGCCGAGGCCAAAGCGACCAAGAGAGCTGGCAGAAAAAAGACAGTCACCAACAGGGCGTCCAGCCAGGTCCGGGCCACAAAGCTGCCTAAAAGCCAGAAAATTATTGAGCTGACCTGATCTCCGGCCAAGTACTTCAAAAAAGACAACCCCGCCGACAGAATCGTCGACATGATTACCCCAGAGAGGATGAGACTGGTCGGAGGCAAACTCCCATCTCTTTCCCGGGCCAGGGCCATGACCGCCAACAGAGTCACCGCCGCCCCGCCAAAAGCTCCGACGGTGGGCGTGATCGGGTTACTGAGCCAGGCCGGCCCCCAGAACCCCAGGGTGATGACCCCGGCCGCCCCCAAGGCCGCGCCCGAGGAAACGCCCAGGGTGTAGGGATCAGCCAAAGGATTGAGCAATAAGCCCTGATAAATGGCTCCAGAAAGGCCCAAAGCCGCTCCAGCGGCCAAAGCCGTGGCCAACCGAGGTAGGCGGACCTCCCAGATAATCTGACTCCGCCCCAACTCCAGCTCCCGTCCCAACAGCCGGCCTTGGATAATCTCCCAGATCTCCTGGTAACTGAAGGCCAGATAGCCCCAAGAAAGGGACAACCAAGCCAGGCCAAGCAGGGCCACGACCAACAACAAAGCCAGGCCCCAGGGATTTCTGGCCAGGCGAGCGACATGAGGAACTGGCATGGGGATGAGGCGGGCCCTCCAAGGATAATAAAATGGGCGAAAATTGCTTTTTTGGTCGCTTGTCCCTGGTCAGGTCGCCCTTGGCTCAAAAACAGGTTAGTCCAGGTCCAGACCGAGGTCGCCCAGAACCTTGGGCGGTCTGACCGCGGAGAGACAAATCCTGGTCAGCCAGTCGACCAAGCTTCAATAATTGATTTCTTGGCTCGACCAGGCCTTAAGTCGCCAGTTGGCCCTAATATTTCTCCAGCTCGGGCAGAACCACGCTTTTGGCGCATTTGAAAATAAAACAATGGGCGGACCTCAGTGGCTTCCAGAATCAAATTTCGCTTCCCTGACGCGAGGCCAGAGGCTCCTCAACTAGTTCCTGACGTTTAAAGCGAGGGCTTTGCTGATTTTGGTCAGCGTCAGGCCAGAAAAAGGTGGCCAGATCAAAAGCCGCCTTTGTTTATAAGCTCATAGCCGGCTTATCCCGCCAACCTTTTTCTTAATCGCTGGAAAGAAAAAGTTCCTAGACAGATCCAGTAAATAACTGAAATTAATTTACTCATGGCCAAATCAACCGATTTCCAGACCAGCGAAAAAACCTGAAACCTTTTAAAAAAAATAACCAGGCTCTGGGCTTGGAGAAGACGCTTGTTTTACAATACTTTTTATATTGTATTATTTGGAAAGGTTAAAGTCAATGACCTGAGGATAGCATATATAATAGGGTTTAAATAAAATAAATAAAATAACAATTTAGAAGAAATTAATCAATAGATCCTGAGATTTGAATTCTAATCAAATTGTATTTAGCGGATAAAAGAGTAGGCCGTCAACCCCCAGAGAGATAGACTCAACAATCCAAGACACGCGACAGAGGCTACGCCAGGCTGGAAAAGACAGTCTATCTGGGAAGCGAAAATAAAGGGAAAATAAAAATTGAAAATTTGACCTGGTAGGCCACTTGTCATTGGCAAGATCGCGAGGAGTCGGTATGTAATTATCTTTTTTTACAATAGACTGAGGCGTAAGCCAGCTAGTGACAATTATCTCGCTAACAAGCCTAGGCCAGACGCAAAATAGCGCCCCTGATGGTTCGCCAAAGTCAAGGTTAAGAGCAAAATAACCGCTGAAAACCAAACTTATGGTTATAAAACATAACCGACCAGCCAGTAAAACTCTTCATAATTTTAGCCTATTGGGCAAATTATATTGGATGGCGGTCAAACCTCAGTTGGACTGTTGATCTTGAACATTTTAGCCAAATTTTAAATCATGAAAATTAGTTAAATCTAGGGCCAAAGGCGTTGAACAAAATCACTCAACCCTTGAGTTAAAAAAACATATTTCTTTTCCGAGTCAAGGTCGAGAAATTGCCTAAAGCCTGGCCCTGATCTGTCAGAGGTAGCTCTAAAATATTGTCCCACCAGGCTGTGATGGCAATCTTGGATTCATTGATGGCCAAGCCTAAAAGAATTAGGTTTTCTTTACTAAATTCCCCAGTTTTCCGAACTAGCTCATTAAAGGCCTCCAGAGCCACCGCCTCGTCAGCGCCGTCTTGTTGGAAAGTTTGGATCTCAATCGCGCATTTAACTTCCTCGAACCCGAACGCCAGTTCCAAAATACCCTGGCTTACCTTGATCTTAGAGGCGTATTTAAGGCCAGACATTCGCAGAGCGAGGTCCAGGCCCTCCAGCAGAGTAGATTTTTCAAACTCCACGATCGGTTTGATGTTTTCTATAAAATAAGGGGACGGGTCACTATCAATATAGAAAACTGTGGTTAAAAATCTATTAAGTTCCCGGACCAGGATGTCCGGTCGCCGATTCTTTAAACCATTAATAAATCCTTGTCTCCCAGACGCTCTGGAGTTTATTGATCCCGTAAAATCCCTAGTCAAAATACGCGACACAGCCAGATTGACTTCTATATTGGGATAAACCAATTTAAAGGGGTTTTCGTCATCGCCTGGGCGTAAAGTCAGGTAGCCTTCGTGATACAACAATTCCAGGGGCTTGGCCAGGTCGATCTCTCCAGGATCGCTAGCGAAAGAAAAAGATATTGGCGTCCCTCGAAAACGCGCTGGCGTCAAACGCTCGCCCTCCAGACATTTAGTCAACAGGGGCGACCTGTTTTTATGATACCAATAGTTATTATAGTCAGAAGATTTAAATTTATTGTCTCTAAAACAACGAGTGATGGACAACGGGTTATAAAGATGAGTTTGGCCATCAAAACAAAAACCACCATAGTAGTCTTGAATTTTATTTAGCAACAATTTCAAGCGATTTTTGTCGTTATGACAAGCGTCATCAAGACTCTTTTCAAAACTGTTGGTCAACTCTTCATGGGTAAAACCGCAAATCGCGCCAAATTCAGGCATAATCGAGATGTTAGTGGCGTTATCTAAAACAGAAAATTTGCTAACTCCAGTGATAAAAACAAAAGACACATAATCATCAACTGTTTTCAGTTGATGATAAAACTCGTTTAAAGATTGCCGCCCCCGGCTCAACCCGCGCGGTGTTTGGGCCAGCCCAAGATAGGGGCTATCATAATCGTCAATAAGAATCGCCACCAACTGGCCGGTTTTATGAGCGAGTTTTTCAATTAACTCTCTGAAAATTAAAATATTCTGATTTGCCTGAGAGCCAGAGTTACTATCAGTCAACTCAATCCCATGCTTTGTGGCCAGCCCGTCAATCAAATGACGTAGAGATTTCCAAATCTCAGGAACTGACAAGATCTGGGAAAATGAACTCAGGTCCAAAGAAATGACGGGACGAGGGGCGAAGCGCTTGTCGTCCAGCTTTGTTTCCATCTCCAGTCCCTGGAAAAGGTGTCTTTGACCTGAAAAAAGGGCCTCAAGAGTGGAAATGAGCAGGGATTTGCCAAAACCTTCTGGCCGGGAAAGAAACCAGACTTTTTCAGGACTAGAAATCAGCTTGATCAGATATGGGGTTTTGTCCACATAAAGACCATTGGCTTTGATGATGTCCAGGAAACTATGTTGTTCAAAAGCCAATTCAGTCAACAATCGAGTCATCGATCGCCTCCATTTTTTATGATAATCGCTATTTATTGGCGTGACAATTTTGTTTGTATTACGCTAATATTTTTCGCGATCGGCTTTCAGATTAATTTTACCATACACATGGAACAAGAGGACCAGCCGGTCGCCATTTCTGGGAATTAGTTTGAAGCTCCTCACAAACCCGTGTCATGAATGGCTACTCATTTTATAAGTATTTAAAAGAGCGATCCATGCCTATTATTCTATGCCTATTATTCTGACCAACCGATTCCTTCCTTGCTGACTCTGAAAGATAAGGCGGAGGGTAGCTAATTTGAGCGCTTCCGTCGGAGGTATCTCGCTGAAAAATCATAAATCAGCAAATATAGACAAACTGACGAGTAAGTCAGCGACGCGGAGTTCTGTCTTTAGCTCAAAGCAGACCAATTCCGATAATATGACTGGCTCAGCTATCGGCTTATGAGGTAAATCAACCATACCCTCGAAATTGAGGAGTAAAATATTATCAACTTCGATAATGAGCGCTGACAGGTTTTAAAATATAGTAAATGGGACCATTTTGTAGATCTTGGCCCGCTTCTGTTCCCTCAGTTTTCTGGCCCGTCTCGGAGCGGGCGAGGTTAAGGGTTTTTCAGGTTTGTCAACAACGAGCGCTTGCGAATGAGGCGCCGATGAAACCTATAAAGGCCAGGTTATTCGTTAAATGAACTTCTCCATTTCTTCGGGAATGTTGCGGGTCGACCCGTAACCCACTCCGTTTCACGCCTGTTCCGGCTTGTCCCCAAATGAGTCCTCAAGAGGTCAGAGCTGGAGAAGCGCTCTGACGTTGGTCTTTAGCCATTTTATTCAACGTAGTCTCTGAACCGTAAAATCCAGAGCCTGACCCTGGTAACCATGGGGGCTATTTCCAACCCCACCCCTTTATCGTGGGTGAACGGTTACGTCCAAATAGAGATAGTTGTCCTTGATGATCTCCTCAAAACTTTGCCCTTCACAGGCCAATTTTTTCATCAACCCAGTCATAGGTCTCATCTCATTTTTTTTATGATATTTGCTATTTTTCGCCATGTCAAGTTTTTTTTGCCAGGGCTGTTTATTTTTACGGCCTTAATTTTTTTCGCAATTTTTCATTTAATGAATATTACACATTTCTTCAATTAGTCTTGTAAAAAATTTCATTATCTATTTTTGTTATTTTTTTATATTATAATTATATGTTCAAAATCATTATAATGAGTTATGACCCTCGAGTCCCTGACCATAAAAGCCTATCGTTTTTTTCGCTCTAATCCTGATTTGACTCAGCTCACGGCGACATCAACTCGCGGCCCAGCTAATGATAACTTTGTCATCTCGATCCCTTCTCCATAACCCGGGTTGGCCTGAATCATCGCCAGCGAGCTCACCGCGCTGACCGGGTCGATTATTCAGCCCGCCTCGGCTCGTCTGCCCCGAAACAACGCTGGCTCGCCATGAAGAGTGTCCTCACCTCACAACCCAATCTTACTTCCCAGCCGCCCCGTTTGAGCCAGGGGCGCGACCATCTCGGCTCTGCCAGATTTTCTTGATTAGCCTCAGGCGATTTAACTGAGCTTGACCCCTATCCAACCTCTTTTCGCCCAATAATTTTTCCCGCCTGGCTCGGTTGACTCTTCCCCAACTCAAGAGTGGTCTTTGCCGGGTTGGCCCAGATACCTGAGGGCCAGGCGAATTAAACTTTGGCCTCGGTGACTCCAGCTTCACCAACAGTTACTTTTAGGGGGACGGCTTGGAACCGCGGCAGGCTTTAAGCCAATCGCCAGACCTGGTTTCTCGGCGCGCCGGCGATAAGCCTGATTTTGAGGGCGGGGGTTTCTTTTGGCTTGACCTGAGCTCAGCGGGCGGTCAGTGGTCGCGGTCTTCCCGCGCGGGACCGAAAGGTGGGATAATTTTCCGCTTTAACAACCCCGGCCCTGGAACCATCGCCCAAGGCCGGAGTCTTTGGGGATTAAGGCCAGATTTGTTCCAGAGCTTGAAAAACCCGCTTTTTCTGGTCCTCGGTCGTGGAGCCGATTCGCTGGCGCAACAATCGTTGGGCCTGGCGGCTCAATTTGACGCTGGCGGCCGAATGGTTAGCCAACCACTCCAAAATGAGAGCCAAGAGGGTGTCCTCAGTCAACCCCTGACCCTCATTAGGAGCCATGAGGTCCAGAGCCTTTTTCAAGTCAACCCAATGGGCGGACCTTTCCAGGGCAACTCGGCCAGAGTCCCAGTCGCCCGCCTGCCCCGCCTGATTCAAGATGGCCAGGGGATCGTCTGAAATGAGGCTTAAGCGCGCGAGCGAGCTGGGCTTTAAGAACCCTGGCCCTGAGTCCCTGGTTCTTGGAAAAGAGCTCGATCTCCCCAGGAAAAAGTCAAAGGGGTTAAATAAACTTAAAGCCATAATCCCAACGCTCCCGCCGATGACCCTACCATGAAGAAAGTGGCTATTACTGTCGACGACCATTTGCGGAACCTGGTGGAGAATCGGCAATTGTTTGGCTTTATCCTCGTCCCGCGCCAGAACCAAGATCATAGAGGTACGCGGGCTGACTAAGCGGTATTTGAGGGCCAACTGGCCGGCGACTTCCTCGTTTCTGGCTGTCTGGAGCCTTCTCGCCCCAGCCAGTCTGGCCAGAAAAGTGAGACGGCTGGGAACCAACGATTCCGCCCTGGCCTCATACTTTTGTCCGGCCTGGACCCAGGAGAGGGTCGGCGGAGAGGACGGGAGTTCCTGGAAGCCAGCCATGGCGTGGACAGTCACCCCGTTATAAAGACAGGGAGAGACCGGGACTTCCCAGAGCGGCTTTTTACCCCAATCCACCTGAGCTTGGGTGGCGGTCGGAGTTTTCAGTTTTCCCAAAATGTTGGTCATGGCCAGAGTCACGTTTTCTCGCGGGCTTAAGCGCTCCATCGCCCCCCTGGTCCCGGTGGCCAGTTTACTGATGACCTCCGCCCCCGGGGCCAGGCCAATCCCGATGGTAAAGACTCGCTGCCCGGACTTGAGGCCCGTGGCCAGGATATCGTCCACTCCCCAGACCGCCCCATCGGTAATCAACAAGACCTTGGCCGGGGTGATTTCGGAGAAGACCGCCGCTAGGGCCGGGCCCATTTCCGTGCCACCCAGGTCAGCGTTAATCCGCGTGATTATTTTTTCCAGTTGTTGGCGCGTGGGCTCGGTCAGAGGGGTCAATTTTTTCAGGGTATGCTCCACTCGCGAGCCAAAGCGCGTCAAGGAAACGTGGTCCTGGGGACCCAGGAGACGCAGCAGGGCCAGCAGAGCTTTTTTAGCCAAGTCTATGTTGCCCCCGCCCATGGAGCCAGAGCAGTCCAGCAAGATTTTGAGCGTCAAGGGCTCCGCGTATTCGGGTAGTCGCGGAGCGAAGCTGGCCACGATGACTTTTTCGTCGCCATCGTCCACGGTGACCGCGGAGGAAAGGGAAGGGAGCTTTTCCAGCAGCAAAATAAACTCTCGGTCCAAGAAGGCCTGGCTGTCCAGAATGACCGTAACTTTCTTTTCTTCCCTTCCTTCAGTTTCCCCTTCCCCGCGCTCTAGGCGGATCTGGTGACTGGGGGAACTGATGAGGGCTTGGGAGATCTCGCCAAGCAGATCGATTTGGAGAGAAAATGGATACTCGGCCAGGCGGTTGAACTCTGGGGTCTGGTGGGGCTCCAGGCCCCCGGCCTTCTGGGGATCTCCATAGTACTTGGGGGCGATGACAGTCGGAAGGGTCAGCCGGATCCGGTCGCCGTCATAGCCCAGGATCTGGGCGAACTGGACCTCCACGGTCACTTCCTCCTTGGCTAGAACATTGCCCAGGTTGACCGTGTAAAGGCCATCGCGGCCCAGCTCTATCAGGATGGCGCTGTCGCCCTTGTCAATGGAGTCCTCATAAATCCGGGTGGCCTCATTTTTCTCCTGGACCACGGCCTTTAAAGTCTTCTCCCCAATGGTGGCCTGGACCTCCAACAGCTCGGAGCCCAGCGGCAGGGGAAAGGTGTAGACGATCTCCAGGTTTTTGTCAGTCGCGTTTTGATAGCGCTGGACGAGGGTCATCTCCAGACTCAGACCCTCCAGGCGCCCGAGGGCCTGGACCGATTTCAAAGCCAGGCTCTCCCCTTCCCGGGAGAACATGTTGGGATTGGCGACGCTCAGATGGTCAGTAGACATGTTTAACACGCGGATCCTCCCTCTTCGCGAGCTCCGTAAAAAGAACTCGCTGGTTATTCTGGGCAAGTTGGTCAGATCTTATTTTTTGATCGCCGCCGCGAGAGCCAAAAATCAGCTGATCGCCTGGCCAGCGCTGGAACGCCGTGGGCTTCAAGCCTTCTCATGGGGAAATGGCTAACTCTATTATTTTTAGAAGATTAAATTCATTTTCTTTGATAGCCGGCGGGCCAGGTCAAAAACTCAAAGCCTCTAAATTTCTGGTCAGAGCCTCTAACTCGGATTTGGCCTGGATCCGTTCCCAAAGGCCAAAAAAAACGTTCAAGGACAAATGGCCTTTCAACAGGTGACTTACATAGGTCAAAACTTCTTCTTTGCCGCACATTTTATCTTTATAATAGATAAGATTTGACATAATAATATCAGTTTTCCATATTAATAAATCGTCTTCCAAAAAATAGGCCCCTACCTCAAAATCCAGGGTCGTGGCTGACTCGGTCCCAGAAGCGGAACCAGCCGCTTCGGATTGCCGGATCTTTTTCGGGCGACGGGCCCAGACGCAAGGGAAGAGTTCCCCAGTTTTGGTCAACTGGCCTAAGATATCGCCCGTCGCGAATGGCGTGGGCAAATTGACGAGAGCCTCGGCCAAAAAATCAACCCCCGACCCGCTGAGCCCGGGCCGGCTGAATATATCCCTCAGTCGGTCATCGCCGTCAAAATCAGCGACTATGGACGTGACCGAGTCCAGAGAAAATTTACTAACCCGATAATGGCTCGAACTCGCTCCAACGGTCTGGACAATTTTTCGGGCCACGGCCTGAGCGGTGGTCAAATCCCGAAAAATTCCCCCTGGCTCCGAGTTAACAAAATCATCTCCCCTGGCCGCGCCATCCGGGCTCTGGCTAGCCAAGGCGTAAAGGCCCTGGTCCGAGGAGCTCTGGAATTCGGCGATAAGGCTGGCGTAATGTTGGCCTAATAAACTCAATCGCTGTTTCAGGCTGACTATTGGCTCGCTGGTCACGGTTCTGGGCAGTCTTCGATCGGCTAGGCCAGAGGCCAGCCGCGACCAGGCGGCCATTTTCTCGGCCAGAGGCCGGAAACTGACGTTAACCAGCCAGGCGGCCTCCAGAAGGTCGCCGACCCAAGCCCGCTTTAGAAAGCAATCGGCGACCACGGGGGAATTAATAAAACTCCGCGTCAGTTCCTGGAGGTCGATTTCAGCCTGGTCCGGGTGGCTTCTCATAATTGGCCCCTCAGCCGGAGCGGGGCTCAATAGCCCTCTCTCTCCCACGCCGACGATTTCGCGTCGCTCGCGAACTCGCCGGCGGCCAGTCTTGAAAAGAAAAATTCAATATCCCAGTCAATTCCGGGGACCAGCCTCCGCTTATTTTTGAGGTCAAAGATTTTTTTGGCGAGCGTTAACTTATCCAAGCCAATTTGGCCTTTCAGCCAGGCCCCCACCTGATCAAGTATTTCGCCCTCACTGGTCCCAGGGCTCTGGCGAGCCCGCAAATCAATGTAAGGACAATTCACGTCCCGGTTGAGAGCTCCTTGCCTGAGATGATAATGGCTGAAGTCCAAATCGCTTAAATCAGCTGACCAACCATGGGGGGCTGGTTTTTTAGCCAGGACCATGGTCTCGGTCTCGCCTGGTCGAATAAGACGTTCCACCACATCGCCCCGCTCGAAGGGACAAGTGACCTTCAGAGGATAATCAAATAAGAATTCCGATAAAGTTAGAAATGAGTCGATCGGGCTTTTAAAATCGCCCATCGACGCTGGTGGGGGGAAGTTGGGGTTAATTAACGGCGTCAACTCCAAAACCTCGTGATGTCGATTGAGCCGGGCGATGATTCGCGTGTCCGAGTCCAACCAGGTCCGGGTGATTTGGTAGAGTGAAATTGTTTCGCTGAGCCCAAAACTATCATTATCCCTGGAACTAGAGTTATCCCTGGAATTATCGCTATCTCCTGAACTATCGCCATCATTGGAGTTTTCGTCCGACGCGGCCCAGTCCGCCAGCTTCCTGGCCGCCGCGGCCTCGGCGGCCGGGAGGGAACGAAAAATCGCCTGGCTAGAGACGACTTGGTTACCCCAGTTGAAATCCCGGGTTAGGGAATTACAGTCTCGAAAAAGCTCGAACGTGTAAACCGCGTTCGGGCTTGGTCGCTGGAACTCGGTCCAAATCGCCTCATCCAGGTCCAGTAAATCAACTATTTTCTGACGCAGGCTGGGAATCGCGGGATGATGAAAGCTCTTCGGCAGGCTTAAATCCGGGAGACCCTTCAACAATTGGCTCCAAGCCTCGCGCTTAGCCGCCCAAGGCCGGAAACTGGCGTTGACCAGGGTGGCCGCTTCCAGGAGATCGAAAACCCGACCTTCTTTACGAAAATGTTGGGCCAGATCCGGGGAGTTTAAAAAAGACAGGACTAACTCGGTCAAATCCGGGCTCGGGTTTGACTCAATTTTCGTTGGCTCCCAGTTCATTTCGCGCCACCTCGCTCCTCTTTCCCCAGATTATAGGCCTCGTCTATTCCATTTTCTGAGCGATTTAACTCTCTGACGAAAAAAAACTCCCGGAATGAATAATCAAAAACCCGCCGGACAAAAAAAAACGGCGGAAAGAATTCCGCCGTCTGAAAGCGTTAAAACCGTCAGCCCCACCCGAGCCACCCGGAGGTCTAGCCTTTAGCCTGGCTCTCGGGCTCACTCGCCCCATCCAGCAACCGGTCCAGGCCCTCCGGGATGGCCGAGGGCCCGACTTCCCGCAAGCGCCTCAAGATTTCCGTCAGGTCACTTTTAAGGTTGTCGCTTATATCCTTCTCCAGCAGGCCCTGGAGGAGCCTCTCAAGTTGGTCGGGGCTGACGGTCAGGTAAGAATCCCGCAGCTCCATTAATTCCCCCTTGACGGCCTCGTCATTCCGCTGGGAGTTGGCCAATTCCCGCTGGGTTTCCTCAAAATACTGGTTTAGCCCCTCGATCAGGCGCAAAAGCTCCTGCCGGAAGGAGGCGATATTGCCGGCGATAAAACCCTCGGCCCCGGCGATGGAGGCGGCTTCCAGGGCGGCGGCCCGGGCGGCCAGGTCCACAGCCCCAGTGACCCCGGCGGCGCTTTTCAAGGCGTGGATGTGGACCACAAAATTTTTGTGCTCTTTGGCCTCCAAGGCGGCGTTAAGATTATCCAGGGTGGTCAGGGCGTCTTTGCGAAAATACTCCAGCGTCGTCAGATACGCCTCGCGCCGGCCATTGGCCCGCGTGAGGCCCAGAGTCACGTCCAGCCCATCGAGCCGGGGGAGAGCCAAGGCGGTCTGAGCCAGAAGCTTTTTGCGATCCTCGGGGGATTTGACCTTCTCCTGCTTGCTTAACGGAATCCAGCGCAACAGAATGTTGTTGAGAGTGTTGGTTTCAATAGGTTTGGTCAGATAGTCATCCAGGCCCAGGCTCAGGAACATCTCCCGCATGCCCGAGACAGCGTTGGCGGTCATGGCCACGATGGGCAGCCGGCGGTACTTCTCCCCCAGAGACCGGATGGCCCGGGCCGCCTCGACCCCGTCCATGCCCGGCATCATGTGGTCCATGAAGACCAAGTCATAGTCTTTCTTCTGAACGGCCCGGATGGCCTCCTCCCCGCTCCGGCAGACATCCACCCGCATGGCGTAAGGGAAAAAAAGCCCCTCGGCGACCATGAGGTTGGTAGGCAGATCATCGACAATGAGGACCCGGGCCTCGGGGGCGGTGAAGTTGGCCCCCGCCTGGCCATACTCCATCTTCTCGGGCTGGTCGGGGAGGTTATTTAAAAAGGCGGCCAAGGGCCGGCTGTAGACCGGGGTGAATAAGTAGCGAGCGTTTTCCAGGCCAAAGGGGTGAATGTCCTCGGTGGTCAGGCCCACCGGGACAGTCACGTTTCTTTCCTTGAGGCTATTTTGCAGGCCGATGTAAACCGAGACCGGCATGATCATGTGGGTGAGCTCAAAGGTCTCCAGGGCCTCGTAAAACATGGGGTAACTGTTGACCAGGCAATGGCGGGTCCCGAGATTATCCAGGGAGGCGGCCAGGGATTTGGCGTAAATAGCCCTTCTCTCAAAAACCAGAACCGCCTTTTTATCCGGCTCTGGGACTTTGGCCACCGGGGTCTGGCTCTCGATCTTCTGGGGGAGAACTACCGTAAAGACTGAGCCCTGGCCGTGGACGCTGGTCACCTCGATGTCCCCACCCATGAGCTGACAGAGGTTGCGGGCGATGGCCAAGCCCAGGCCTGTGCCCTCGACGTTTTTGTTCTCCGCCAGATCCAGGCGCTCAAAGTCGCCGAAGAGCCGACCCAGATCCTCGGGTTTGACGCCCACGCCGGTATCAACCACCCGCATCTCCAGGGTGATGTCCTCCTCGGTCTGGGCCCGGGCCGTGATCTCCAGGGAAATGGAGCCCTCCCGAGTGTATTTGACCGCGTTGGACAAAAGATTCAAAAGAACCTGCCTGACCCTAGCCACATCCCCATAAAGGCGGTCCGGCAGGCGGCAGTCCAAAAAGGTGGTCAGGCGCACCGGTTTTTCCAACAGGCGCACCTTGATTATGTTCAAAATGTCATCTACCAGGAGCGACAGGCTGTACTTATCCGGCAAAATCTCAAAATTGCCCGACTCAATCTTGGAGAAATCCAGAATGTCGTTGATGATGGATAAAAGGTTAGCCCCGGCCTGCTTGATGTTGCGAATATAGTTGTGAGTCTGGGTTGGCAGGCTGTTGGCCTGGCGCATCAGGAGCTCGGTGAGGCCGACTATGGCGTTCATCGGCGTGCGGATCTCATGGCTCATCCGAGCCAGAAAAAGGCTCTTGGAGCGGTCGGCCCGCTGGAAGCGCCTCACCTCCTCGACCTGCCACTTGTGAGAGTAAAAGCCATACAGGAGGATCACCAGGGCGGCCAGGACCTGGATGGCCAGGCTCACCCAGGCCTTAAGGGCCTCCCTTTTGAGGGCCTTGTCCGGCACGTCCACCCCGGCCACGGCCACCACCCGGCCGGACTGGTCAAAGATGGGGGCGTAGACGCTGAGCATATCCGGCCAACCCAAGCCGTAGCGGTTGGTGCCCTCCACACTGACCTCGCCGGCCAGGGCGACCTCGTGACCGTACTCCACCCGGGAATCAACCGTATCCGTCTCCAGGCCCACCCGGGTCTGAGGGTCGTAGTCATTGTCCACAATATATTTGACCCGGCCGTCAACGAGCCGGAAATAGTAGACATACAGAACGCCAGTGTCCTTGGCCAGTTTGGCCAGTCGCCGCTTCAAGGCCACGTAGTCGGGCCGGCGGATGTCCTCGGGGCTCTGATACTTGGCCAGCTCCTCGCCGGTCGTCACCGTCGTGGCCAACTGGGCGGTCAGGGCCATGCGCTTCACGAGGCTGTCGCGCTCAGTGACCAGAGCCGTCTTGCATTGATAATAGGCTTGGATGGAAAGGGCCAGGATCAGGGCCACCGCCACCATGAAAAAAGCCAGATATGTCCTGGTGTCTCTGGACCTGGGGGATTTGGGATGATCAATCATCGCGATATATCTTTACCGGCCAGGCCGGATTTTTCCTGTTGGGGCCGGCTCGCCCGGTCAGAGCCAGCTGGCGGTTGGCTCCAGGCCGACCGCGAGGCGAGGTCAGCCAAACTGGATCGACCAAACTTATTCGGCCAAAAAGCTTGAGCCGGGGGAAAAAAAAGCCAACACAAAGGCCCTCGCGCTTTAGACAAATCCCCTCCTAAAAAAAACCGCCCGCCCAAACCCTGGCTAGGCTCAATACTTGTGCCGGACATTTTTGCCTTTGGTGACATAGATAACCTCCTCAGCCAGGTTGGTGGCGTGGTCGCCCAACCTTTCCAAATGAACCGAGGTGTTGATGATCTCCAGTCCCCAGGCGGCCAGACGGCCGTTATCGTAAATCAGGCCCAAAACCAACCGGCGAATCTGCCGGTTGAAATCGTCAATGATGTCGTCCAGGGTGAGAACCTCCTCGGCCAGCGCCGAGTCTCGGGAGCTGAAGGCGGTCATGGCCTTCTCCAGCATGACCGCCGCCTCCCTGGCCATGCGCGTCAATTCTTGGGGAGTCTGGCCCACGACCGCCCCCTCCCGGCCCAGCTTAGCTAGCCCCAGCACCCGGCGGCCCAGATTGGAGCCCAGATCGCCCACGCGCTCAAGCTCCGTGGCCAACCGCAGGGAGGCCGCCAGAAACCGCAGGTCCCCGGCCACAGGCTGGTTCATGGCGATGAGACGAATCGCCCGGTCAACTATCTGGTTTTCCTGGGCGTTAATATCCTGATCCCGGGCGATAACCGCCCGGGCCCGCTCCTCGTCCCCGGCCAGGAGAGCCTCCACCGCCGCCTTGACCATGCTCAGGACATCGCCACCCATGGCGATCAGGCTCAACCGCAAGGAATCCAGTTCCTGCACAAAACTAGCCCCAGTCATCCGCTCCTACCCCCTCTCCCGACCCCGGGCCAGCCCTAAACTTGGGCCCCTCAGACCCCCTCGCTCGCCTCGAGATCGCGGCCTCTAATCAGCCAAAGCGTCCGGTGATGTAGTTTTCCGTCCGCTCCTCCCGGGGCCGCGTGAAGATCTCCATGGTCGGGCCATACTCCACCAAAGAGCCCATATAAAAAAAAGCCGTGTGATCCGAGACCCGGGCGGCCTGCTGCATATTGTGGGTGACAATGACAATGGACAGATCCGCCCCCTTGATCCACTCCTCGACCTTGGCCGTGGCGATGGGATCCAAGGCCGAGGTCGGCTCGTCCATCAGCAGAATCTCCGGCCCCAAAGCCAGAGCCCGAGCGATGCAAACCCGCTGCTGTTGGCCGCCGGAGAGCTCAAGGGCGGATTTGCCCAACTTATCCTTGACGTCATCCCACAGGGCGGCCGCCCGCAGGGCCTTTTCCACCACAATGTCCAGGTCCGCCTTTTTCCGGGCCCCGATCAGCCGGGGCCCGTAGCAGATATTGTCGTAAATGGACTTGGGAAATGGGTTGGGCCTTTGAAAGACCATCCCCACCAGGCGCCTGATGCTGACCGGGTCGGAGTCTGGCCCGTAAATGGACCGGCCAGATACCTGGATCTCCCCAGAGAGCCTAGCTCCGGGCACAAAATCGTTCATGCGATTCAAGAGCTTGAGGAAGGTGGATTTACCGCACCCCGATGGCCCGATCAAGGCGGTGACCTCCTTGGCTCGCATGTCCAGGGAGATACCCTTGAGAGCCTGAAAGGAGCCATAAAAAAAATCCACGTCCCGGGCGGAGATAATCGGCCCGTCTACCATTTGCGTCCCTTTCTGAGCCTGGCGCGTAAAATGAGGGCGACAAGGGAAAGACCCAGGACCAGAGTCAACAGGGCCAGACAGGTCCCGAACTGTTGAGGCCGGGTGGCCGCGATCCGCGTGCCATTGGTGGCGAGGTTGAAGATATGGGTCGGCAGGGCCATGACCTCGCTGAACATGGACTCAGGCGGGGCCAGGGTCAGGGCCGCCGAGGCCGTGAAAATGATAGGGGCGGTCTCCCCGGCCGCCCGACCCAGGGCCAAGATCGCCCCAGTGAGCATGCCCGGTAAGGCCGCGGGCAGAATGACCTGCCGGATGGCCTGCCAGCGGTTGGCCCCCAGAGCCAGGGCCGCCTCCCGAAAAGAGGCCGGGGTCTGCCGCAGGGCCTCCTCGGCCGCGGCCGTGACCGTGGGGAGGGTCAAGACCCCCAGAGTCAGGCACCCCGACAACAAGGACCGGCCAAAACCGAAAAAACCCACAAAGATGGCCAACCCGAACAACCCAAACACGACCGAGGGCACCCCAGCCAGGTTATTGACCCCCAGGCGGATGACCGTCAAAAGCGGCCCCGGTCGGGCATACTCGGCCAAGTAGATGGCCGTCCCGAACCCCAGGGGAATGGCCACGGCCATGGAACCCACCGCCAGCCAGAGCGTGCCCACAATGGCTGGCCAAATCCCGCCGGCCGTCATGGATTCCCGAGGGTACTGGCTTAAAAACTCCCACGAGATGGCCCCCAACCCCCGCCAGACCAGGTAAGCCACCAAAGCCGCCATGAGCCCCAGAAAGCCCAGGCCCAGGGCCCGGATAATCGTTAAAGCCAGGGCTCCCCTGATCTCGCGCTCCCGGAGGGTAAAGCCGAAAGGAAACACGCCCTAACCCCGCCGCCAACGCCGGCCTAGCCAGTAAGCCAGCAGGTTAAAGGCCAGGGTCAGAAAAAACAGGACCAGCCCCAGGGCGAAGAGAGCGTGATAGTGGGGGCCGCCAATGGCCGTCTCCCCCATCTCGGCGGCCAAGGTGGCCGTAAGGGGCCGGACTGAGTCAAAAAGCGAATGGGGAATCTGAGCCGCTCCCCCGGCCACCATCAGAACCACCAGCGTCTCCCCCAGGGCCCGGCCCAACCCCAGAATGACCGCCGTGGAGAGCCCGCTCATGGCCGCCGGCAGGGTCACTCGCCAAATGGTTTCCCAACGGGTGGCCCCCAGAGCGTAGGAGGCGTCCTGGATTTCCCTGGGCACGGCGGCCAAGGCGTCTTCCCCCAACGAGGCGATGGTGGGGACAGCCATGAGAGCTAGAATGAACCCCGCGTTTAAAATGTTGAGCCCGGTGGGCAGATCCAGAGTGTTTTGCAAAAACGGGGCCACCACCACCAGGCCGACAAAGCCCAGAACCACCGAGGGCACGCCAGCCATGAGCTCAACGGCGGGCTTGACCCACTCCCGCGTGATCCCGCCAGCCAGGCACGAAAGGTAAACGGCCAGGCCCAGACCCACCGGGGTCGCCAGGGCGGTGGCCAGAGCCGTCACCGCCAGGGACCCCACAATCAGGGCCAGGGCCCCGAACTCGGGTGGGTCATAAGTGGGGTACCACTGGCTGGAAAACAAAAAATCGCCCAGGGAGACGGAGCCCAGCAGCCCCCCCGCCTCTTTGAACAGAAAGAGCATAATCAAAAGCATCTGGCCCAGAGCCACCACGGCGCAGGCCAGAAAGAAAAACCTGGCCCCCTTCTCGGAAGGGGAGAGCTTGGGCTCCAAGGGAATCGCCTGAGCCATCCTCAACTCCCCGCCGGGGCGAAACCCTCAGCCCCCAGAAGGGCCTGTCCCTCTGGACCCAGCAGAAACCGCAGAAATTTCCGGGCCGCTTCTTTGGCGTCGCTCCGAGAAAAGATATACAGGGGCCGGGAGACGGGATACTCCCCACTCCGCACCGCCGACAGGCTGGCCTTGACTCCATCCACGGCCACCACTTTGACCGGGCCATCCAGAAAACCCAGGCCCACATAGCCGATGGCGTGCCGGTTGCCAGCCACCGCGTAGGCCACCGCCCCGCTGGAGGACTGGACCTGGGCGTCAGGCCGATGTTTCTGACCTCGCAAAATCATCTCCACCCACATCTCAAAAGTCCCGGAGCTGGAGTCCCGGTTAATGGGCACAATGACCCGATCCTCGCCCCCCAACTCCCGCCAGTTGCGGATCTCGCCCAGATACACGCCGCGCAACTGGGCCAGGCTGAGATTGGTCACTGGATTGGCCGGGTGCACAATGACCGCCAGGCCATCCCGGGCCACCACGTCGCGCTTGAGCTCCACCCCGGCCAACTGGGCTCGTTTTTTTTCCACTTCCTTGAGATCCCTGGAGGAGGCGGCCAGATCGACCACCCCGTCAATGAGGCTCTTCAATCCCTCCCCCGAACCGGTTCCCGAAACCGTGATCACCTCCCGGGGATATTTTTGTTTGTAGAGCTCGGCGGCCCGGGCGGTAATGGGCAATAAGGTGGTAGACCCAGAAATCCGGGCGGTCTCCCCCCGGGTCCGCCCAGAAGAGGCCCGGGCCAGGTCTGGCCCACCCCCGAGAGCTAAGGCCAGGACGAGAAGAGCCCCGGCCAAAGCCACCCAGGCCCTGAGCCGCCGCCCTTTTCCCCTCAACCCAGATTTAAGCATAAGCCGCCGCCTCGCCCCAGATTTTAGTCAATGGCCCCAGCCTTGGTCAAGAGAGGGCCCCCCGCGGCCCCAAAAGTAAGCCCAATTCTTGGCGAAAAGCCACCACGCCCCCCTCCCTGGCCGTGGGATGAACCCGGTTAGTCAGGAAGGCCAGGGCCCAGTCCTGGACCGGGTCCCACCACAGGCCGCCCCCGGTGTAGCCCCAGTGGCCCACCAGACCCGCCCAGGGCCCCTCCCCCAGGGCGAACCCCAGGGCCCGAGGGGGGCCAGTCTCCACGGATTGGGGCTCCAGAAAGGCGGTCAGGACTTTTTTCTCCACCAGGTTAACCTGGCCAGCCAGAATCCCGGCCCAGCTCCTTAACACCGCCCAGACCGCCCCCACCGACCCGAAGAGACCGGCCTGGCCAGCCACCCCCCCCAAGCCGGCGGCGTTGTCGTCGTGGGCCCGGCCCAGGGGAACCGGGCCCAGATAGGGAAGGCCCGGGTAAGTCAGGGGGCCTCCAACCCGAAAACCATCCTCCGTGGGGGCCAGAGGACCCCACTCCGGGGTATAGCCCAGCCGAGTGAGCCCCAGGGGTTGGGCCACCCGCGTCGCGAAAAGGCTGGCCAGACTCTGGCCATTTAAATCCTCCAAAACCAGGCCCAGGATCAGAAAATTGAGATCACTATAGATCGTTTCCTGGCCCGGGCGGCTGATCAGCGGCTCCTGGGCCAGAGCCCGCCGATAACGGTCGCGAGGGGACTCGGCTGATTTCAAGAGGTAAAAAGGCCGCCACGGCGGGAGACCCGAGCGGTGGGCCAGGAGATCCCGCAGCGTTAGCCTCTGAACCGGTCCAGACCAACCCAGATCCCCCAGGGTGGCCGCCAAATCTAACCGACCCCGGCTGACCTCCCCGGCGACCAGAAAAGTCGTGGCCAGAACCTTGGTCAAAGAAGCCAAGTCATAGCCAAGGCTCGCCGTCACCGGCTCCTGGTTCCGCGTCCGGCCCCGCCGGCCAGCCCAGACCGTCTGCCGGGAGTCTCGCCCCGGCTGGCCCCAAGTGAGGACCGCCCCAGGGAAGGCCCTTTGGGCGCCCTGGCCCAACAGGGCCAGGGCGGCGGCGGCTTCGGGCGAGCCCGGCTTACAGGGAGCTATCCCAAGAAAGAAGCTCCCTTAAGCGGATCTGGTCGCTCGTCACCTCCTCGGAGAAGGCGGCCCGCTCCTCCGCTGGCAGGGGCTCTCCCTCCTGCTTGGCCATCTCTGGAAGAGGATCGATGAAATTGTTGGCTTTGCGCAACCGAAAATCCAGGTGCGGCCCGGTGGCCAGACCGGTTGAGCCCACGTGGCCAATGAGATCACCCTGCCGGACCTGGGCCCCCTTCTGAACGCCCTTGGCGATCCGCGACAGATGCCCGTACATGGTCTCATAACCGTTGGCGTGCTGGATGACCACCAAAAGGCCATACCCGCCCCGCCGACCGGCGAACTCGACCCGACCGTCGGCCACCGTGGACACCGGGGTCCCAGCCGGGGCGGCGTAGTCCACCCCCAGGTGGGGTCGGACGATTTTGAGAATGGGGTGGAGCCTTTTCTGGGTAAAGCCCGAGGAAATCCGGGTAAATTGCAGAGGGGATTTAAAGAAAGTCTTCCTGATGGACCGGAACGAGGCGTCATAAAAGCCGCTGAGCTCGTTATTCTTTTCGTGCCGGTAAAACTCGTATTTCTCATCCCCATTGGTCATCCGGATCATCTCGATCTCCGGCGGGGCGATCAACTGACCTTCCTGATACTGGCCCCGAAAAAGAAGCTGAAAGCTGTCGCCAGCCCGAATGTCGGAGACAAAATCGATCTGCGAGGCCAGAAGATCCGTCAGAGACATGATCACCCGAGGCTCTAGGCCGGCTTTTTCCCCAGCTCCCCAGAAGGTATCCTCGACGACGCCCTGGGAGGCCTGGTGAATGGTTAGCGGTTTGGCGGCCAGATCGTACTGAAAAAAACCCTCCTCCCCTCCGGGCCGGAAAATCAAGGGTTTATGGCTCGGGCTGGCCAGAAACTCCACGTGAGTCAGATCGTTTTCCTCCCGCCGCGGATCACGCCAATAGGCCCGGAAGATGGCCCCGGGTTTAACGACCGCGACCAGTTTATGGTTTTCCAGAAAACTGAGAAGCAGTTGGATGGTCGCCCGAGCCAGGCCCAGCGTCTCCAGACTCTGACTGACCGTGCCCCCGGGGGCCACCGCCGCCTCGGACACGATTCGCCGGGCCTGCTGGTCGGCCCACAGGGACCACGAGCCTTCCGGCAGCGACGGGAGCGGCGGCAACTGGGGCCCCTGGAGAGTCACTGGTGGGGCGACCGCGACCGGGAGCTCCGGCGGGGCCGGCGGGGGACTGACAAAAGATCGAAAATGGGGCCACATGCCAAAAGCCAAGGCGACCAACGCCAAAATGACCAGGAGGAAAAGACCACCCCGGAGCCGCTTTTCCCCTGAGCCCCCAGCCCAGAAACGCCGCCAGCCAGCCAACGACGCCCCCCCCCAACGCCCCCCGGGGCGGGGCCGGCGAAATCGGGGATTGGCTTGATTCCAATTGCTCATAAAATCCTGAGAAATGACCCCCGCCCAAAACGGTCAAGAGATAGGCGACGAAATGAGAGAGGTCACGCGCCCCTCCAAAATGGAAGTGATATCAGTTCGTTAACTGGTTTTATCAAAAAAGAGTCTTTTGGGCAAACAGATAAAATAATGACCATAGTTCCTGTTCAGAGGAAGAAAAAAAAGGGAGGAAAACTGTTAACGTTAATAATTGACTAATCGCCCCGAGGCCCTAACCGCGCCAGCCGGCCACCTTCAGAGAGGGCTGACCCGCCAAGGAATCCAGGGAAGCCACTCGCTCGCAGCCGGTCAAATCCAGATAATTGAGGTTTTTCAAGCCACTAAGGGGAGTGAGATCGCTGATCCCCGCGCAACCGCTTAAATCCAGGTGGGCCAACTGGCCCAAGCCGGCCAGGGGGCCCAGATCCGTGAGATTCGCGCAACCACTGAGACTTAAGTAACTGAGCTGGTCCAAGCCGGCCAACGGCCCAAGATCCACAAAAGACCCAGACAGAGCCAGATTCGTGAGAGAGCTCAATGGGGCCAGAGGTCGCAAATCATTAATGTCGCGGTCGCCGGTCAGAACCAAGCTGGCCAGCTCCTTCAGCCCGGCCAGGGGAGCCAGGTCCTGAATTTTCGGGCAGTCAGCCAGATTCAAGTATCTCAAATTAATGAGGCTGGCCAGGTCCGCCAAATTGGTCAAATCCGGGCAGCCCGACAGATTAAGGCTTTTCAGGCCCTCCAGGCCGGTCAGAGGTCGCAAATCGTGGAGAAGCTGGCTCGCCGAGAGGTCCAGCAGAATGAGCTCGGTTAAGGCCGCCAAAGGCTCCAGATTGGTCAGAACCCCGGAGCCGGTCAGCGAGAGGTTCGTCAGGCTCTGGAGGGCGGCCAGCGGTTTCAAATCCCGAGCCAGGCGGAAGCGGTAGAGGGCCAGAATGCCCAAGCCCTTGAGCTGGGCCAGCGGGGAGAGGTCCTTGATGTTGACCCCCTCGGCCAGCTCCAGATAATAAAGGGAAGTGAGATTGGCCAGTGGGCTCAGATCGACGATCCAGCCGATGGCTCCCAGATCCAGATACCGCAGGTTGACCATGAGGGAGAGGGGATTGAGGCTTTTAAGCTTCAACCGACCATCCCGAATCTGCAGGCTGTCCACCGGGCCGGCCTGATTTTTGAGGCTGAAGTACTCTATGTAAGAAAATAAAGCCTCATCAATAGTCAGAGAGCTTTTATCCGGGGCCAGCTCATAAAGGTTGAAGCGCAGATCCTCGAAGATGGCCAGCATCGCGAGAATATCGTTTTTATCCACTAATTTGACGGTCATATCCTCTTCCTCAAGGCCAATGAAATGGCCCTTTGAGAGCCGCTCGCCCGCCCCTCAACTCCCTGACCCGAGCTGGGCCAGGCCAGGGTCAAGTCTCAGGCTCCTGGAAAGGAACTAAATGGTAATGGAAGTCATCTTACCACATTTTTTCCCCCAAAGAAGAAGGCCTGGCCCGCCGGCCCGACCGGTCAGGCTGAGGGCCGGTTTAGCCCGCTAAGGTGACCGGTAATCATATATATTTTTTTAACTATATTGGTTCATTTACCAAAAATTTAATTATTAAAAATAAATAGAGAACCCTCCGCCGGCGGACCTTTCGCCCAAGCGGTCCTGGCCTGAGCCAGCCCTCCAGGACCGGGCCTTGAGGTTGAACCTGGCCCAGGGGACCAACCTAAGCCAAAGCCGGGCCAGTTTCCCCATCGGGGCCCAAGGTCAAAAAAAACCGGGCCCAAGGGCCCGGACGAGAGGACGCGGCCAGGTCGAGGTCGACCAGGCCAGAAAAAAATCAGATCTGATACTTTTTGACCGGCTGACCGCCCTCAAGATGCTCTTCGGCTATGGTCGCGATGGCCTCCGGAGTCAGGCCGCCGTACCAGGTCCCCTCCGGATAAACAACCATGATGGGGCCCTTGTCACAGATACCGTAACAGGTGGTGGCGCTGACGATGACCTCAGAGGCCAGATCCCTTTCCTCAAGCTCCATGACCAGCTTTTTGATCAACTCAACTCCCTGCCGGGTATGGCAGGCGCCTTTTTTGTCGCCAACCAGCTTAGAGCCGGCACACATCAGGACATGGTATTTGCAAACCATGATTTTCTCCTAGAAAGAAAGTGTTAAAGACAGGGTAGACGCGATGTAAGGCTTTCCCAGTTTAGGCAAGAGCCGGGGATCTGTCAATATTTAAGGGCCGCGGCCTCAGGCTTTTAAATTCAAGCTCAGGCTGGCTCAAGGCTCAGGCTGGCTCAAGGCTTAGGCTGAAATAAAGCGTTAGGATCACAATTTTCTTTAAAATTGTTAATTTATATTTATATATTAATAATAAATATGATATATATAAATTAATATTTAATTTTTTAGCGTAAAATTGGTGGTAGAGGAAAAAACTCTCTGGGCGAGCCCCGGGGCCACTTCCCAACTGGCGGAAATGCGAAAGAAACGGTTTCGGGCGATAACAAATTTTTCCGAAAACGCGCCGCGGCCATATTTTTCTGGCCCGGCGGCGGGGCTTCGACCAAAGCCTGACTGTGAGGCCTTGGAAGTTCCTTGGGGAGAGGCTCCGGGAGTTATTTTAGGATCTGGGTTAGACTCTTCCGATGAAGCCTAACGCGATGACGCCTGACGCGATGACGCCTGACAGCCCTATCCAGTCATTAATCTGAGCCTGACTAGCCTGGACGCGAAAGGCCTGAAAAAAACAGTCAAGAACGCCGTAAGCAAAAAAATACCTAGCGTCATCGCCGCCAGCTTTAGCCAATATTTCAAATTTTCAATCGAAAAACCTCCGTCCCCTTCCCAGCCTCAATGGTTATCTTTATTGACAATTACAACGCGCCAATTTTAAAAGAAAGGGAACCACTAGAATTGGCTGATTAAATTGTCACGGCTCGCCAGAAATTCTCCTAGGCGAGGAAAGCCATTGAGGAACATTGGGGTTTTAACTTCAACGCCAGGGTGACTGAACGCGCCAAGACCTCCATTTTTGACGAGTTGAGCCACGAGTCGACGCTGGGGCGGGGAAAATAAATATCGCCAGGGTAATGAAGATCCGCGAAAAAAGACTTAGCGGTCTTTTAGCCAGACCGAGAGAGGCCATGACCATCTCAGAATCCAGGACAATGGCGAGAATATCAGCTTCAAGTTTTGGCTCAAAATGGCTCCTGGAGTTGGCTGAGTTTCTTTTACCGGTCAAAAAACCCGCCAAATTCGCCGATTCTCAACCTCTCGCCGGCTCACCCTCACCCTTGGCCTCTACCCTGGTTTAAGAAAGCCGAGCCTGGTCCTCCCTGAGGCGCCCAGGGCCTCACCCTCCTGGAGGCCGCCCGGGCCTGGCCGGGTTTTAGGGCCTATCTCTGGCTTAACCGCGAAGAAAAAAAGGCCAACGAGCCAGACCAGGCCGAGTCTGGCCCTTAAAAATCGAAGCTTACTCACTTTTTTCGAAAATTTACCTACCATAATTTATAGTTTTATTAAAATATATTTAATTATTTTTTATAAATTTTTATACTTATTTGGCTATTTTTAGATATAACACTTTTAGTCAAAAAAATATACTTTTTTGACCCAGATCAAGGAGACATTCTAATCTGACCATCAATATTTAATTAAGATAAATTTCTCAGACACTAATGATAGTTAAGCTTAAAAAACCATAAGCTAAAAAAGCTAGGTCAGCGGATTATTTTATCCAAGCTGACCAAGTTTTGGCTATTTTTTGACTCCAGCTTCAAGGGGAACCAGAGATGTTCTGTTGGCAATGCGAAAGAAATAGCGGCTCTACCTGCCGCCAACCGCGCCAGGATTTTTCCCAGGCCGGTTGTTTGAGCAACCTTTTGCTCGCGACTTTAAAGGGGCTGGGAGCCATCGCCGAGCTTTCCAGGTCCATCTCCAAGACTGACCGTTTAGCCGATCGCTTTCTGACCTTGGCCCTTTACGCCACCCTGACCAATGTCAATGTGGATGTCCTGAGCCTGGCCTCCCTTATTGATCTGGCGGTGGACCACCAGAGGCGGCTTTTGTGGGAGCTGCCCCAGACGATTCTTTTGTCCACGTTGCCGCCCAGAGCTCTTTTGGAGCCAGGCCCGACCTTGGCCGACAAACTGGCTCTGGGCTCGAAACACTACCCTAACAAGCTGGAGCCCATAAATATTGTTTTTCTGAGACAGACGGCCCTATATGGGCTTAAGGGACTGGCGGCCTACGTTTACCACGCCGCCAAACTCGGTTATGAGGACGACTCTCTCTACGCTTTTGTTGAGCATATTCTGGCCAGAAGCCTGGATAGCTCCCTAACTGAGGCCGCTTGGCTGGACTTGGCCTTGCTGGTGGGAGAAAAGAACCTGACCGCCATGGAACTCTTGGACAAAGCCCAGGCCCTCAGTTTTCAGGCGCCTGAGCCAACCAAGGTCAAGCTGGGAACGACCAAGGGCCCAGCGGTGGCGATCAACGGCCACGATCTGCGGGACCTGGCTCAACTCCTGACCCAGGCCAAAAAAATGGGCGTCAACGTTTACACCCACGGCGAAATGCTCTCCGCTCACGCCTACGCTGACCTCAGCCACCATTTAGCCGGCCACTACGGGACCGGCTGGCCCTACCACAGCCAGGAGCTGAACGACTTTCCTGGGCCGATCATTTTCACCGCCAACTGTTTCAGCAAACCTGACTCGGGGTACCTGGAGCGCAGTTTCACCGTGGGCCCGGTCGCTTGGCCCGGAGTCCGCCACCTGGAGCCCTCGGCCGCGGGCCAGCTGGATTTCAGCCCCGCCTTATCCCTGGCCCTGGCCCTGGGCGGCTTCGCCGAGGACCAGGACGGGGAAACCGTTGAGGCTAACTGGAACTGGTCGGCGATTTTTCGGGCCAAGGACATCATTTTAAGCCAGGTCAGAGAAGATCTTATTCAACTTTTAAGCTCAGAGGACGATAATGAGTGGCCCCAAAGCGGGTCGAGCCAGGAACTGGCCCGGACTGGTCTGGCTCCTATTGACACGGTCTTGTTGACCCTGACTTGCGGCAAATCTCGTTTATATGAGCCCAAAATAGCTCAAGTCCTGAGCCTCCCGACCGTCCCCCGCCCGACCAGGACCGGCAAATCCTCCGGGCGAGGCTAAAGCTCTGACGAAAAATTCGCGGGCCCTTAAAAGGACGGGCCACTCCTTGGCGGCGGCTAGAGGGGGCGTCCTAAATTCAGCGCGTTTCCTTGGCCCTTGGCGATTCATTTTCCTTCGCCCAAGCGCCGGGCTCAAATCCTGAATTGCGGCTCTGTTGGCTTAAACATTGATATATTGGCTAAAATTGGCGGCGATGAGGCCAGTTATTTTTTCAAGGTCAGCGATATTCTGGAAAGTGTTCAGAAAAACTTCCTCCAGTTTTTTTGGGGCTGTTCGGGTCTAGGGCGGTCAGGCTCAGCTCAAGGCCGGGTCAGGCCGGCAATCTTAATCAGAAGATTCCGCCATAATCGACGCCTTCGCGAAACCCTGTTTCTAAAAATTATTCCTCAAGTAAATTCAGTAATTTAAATGTTTTAGCAAGTTTAATCTCTGAAAAAATGACTTTTTGCGAAAGCGTCCTAATCAGAAGACTCTGACCAAAAACCCTGAAAAAACTCCCAGCGACCCGCCAAAATGGCCCGCGAAGAACTCTCGGTCAAGGTTTGGCCGAAGGGCCGCGGCGGGCCAGAAAATTCGTTTTTTCTTCTTTTACCCGATCCCAAACAAGCTTGGTCTTGCCGACATAAAGTTAATCCTTTCGCCGGAACCTCGAAAAATTGGCGATTCCCTCGGTTAGGGGCTTCATTGTTTTAAACCTGAATGTTTATGACTTTATTTCGAAAAAAAATTTTAACTCATTCTATACAAATCTAATAATTTCCTTTAGTTATCAGGAAACGCCCCGGAAAATTTAGCCCGCAAAATATTATTTCACTCTATCCGTCAGGCCAGGCCAAATTTATTTATTTTTGCCGGATTCCCTCGGAGCGCCAGTCAACGATAAAAAAAGCTAATTGAATCCGCCAGGGTCAACCCAAGCCGGGGAGCCCTCGACGGATTAATTAAAGTCAGCCGCGGCCCTCCTGGGTCAGCTATATTTGGGGGCGCCGGCCCCGAGTTTTCCCTCTCGCCATTAAAACGCGCCACCCAGGATTTGGGCGCGCGGCGGCCTTATTTGGCCCTCAAGCCGGCGAGGCGCCTGATATTCCCTCCAATATCTCATACTAATTTTTCACAATATTTTAAATATATTTTTTTTATAACTAAGATATCAATTAATGACAACTTTTGGGCCGACTACCTGGTGGGCGAGGAAAACTGATTTTTTTCGAGCCTTGCCCAGCCCTCTCGTTGGCTCTCATTTTTTTATATTTTTCAATTTTAATTTCAATTTAACAACAAAAAAACCCCTTTGACAAGCCCCCTGGCTCTGTGGTATCATGGAAGCTCAATTGTTTGTCCGATCGCGTGGCTCGGAACAGTTGACTGTCGCCATTTGGGTGATAATTTCTTTAGCGGCCAGCCAAGGGCTGTTCAGTCTCTCCGGTCATGGCCGATGACCATGGGGTAATTTATGGCCAGCGTTAACAAAGTCATTCTCATCGGCCACCTGGGCCGGGATCCGGAAATGCGGAGCACCCAGACTGGCAAAAAAATCACCACCTTTTCCCTGGCCACCACCGAGCGCTGGAATAACGAGGACCACGTTGAGTGGCACAAGATCGTTTTGTGGGAACGCCTGGCCGAAATCGCCAAGGAGTACCTGCGCAAAGGCAGCCAGGTCTACATTGAGGGCCGCTTGCAGACCAGAAATTGGGAAGACCAGAACGGGATCAAGCGCCAATTCACCGATGTCATCGCCAATTCCTTGGTCATGCTCTCCTCCAGGCGGGATTCCCAGCCGGGCTATCAGTCCAACTACGGCGGCTCCCCACCCAGAGAGCCCAGAGAACCCCGAGAGCTTCGGGAGCCCAGAGAGGATCCGGCCCCCCCGTCGGCCGCCGCCCCTTTGAATAAACCAGCTCCGGTGGTTGAGGAATACCCCATTGAGGACGACACGTCTCTGCCGGCTGACAGCGATCTGCCTTTCTAAGGCCAAGCTGACCCCGCGGCCCACCTTGATTGGGCCTGACTATATGAAAAGATCAGACTCTGGCCAGCTTGGCCTGAGGCTGATCTTTTTTTTGGCCCTGGTTCCCCTCGGGTGACCACTGTAAAAAAATTTGCTTTTTTTTACAATCAGCGCTTTCTGGGCCACCCCAGCGCCTGGTCTATCCCTCCCAACCAGCTTAAAAAAATAAAGGCCGCGATCAGGGTGGTCTTTTCGCGACTTTTTTCCAGGCCCCGCTGACTCTAGCCAAGCGAAAAGGGCCGGGGCGTAAAAAAAGCCTCGGCCCTTGGCCCTCGCGCGATGAAATCGATGGAACGGAAAAATCCGGGACTCAACTCAGGAAAATCAATCCCCGGACAGACCAGGACCTAATACTCCTCGTCGTCATCGTCGTCATCGTCAAAGTAATCTTCATCCTCGTCGTCATCGTCGTCGAAATCATCGTCATCGTCGAAATCCTCGCTGAACTCCTCTTCGTCCTCCTCGAGTAGCTCCTCTTCCACAAAATCCTCGTACTCGTAACGATTCATCAACTCATCGAGCTCCGACTGGGCGGTCACAGTCTGACGAATCAACCAGCCCTCCTCGTACGGATCCTCCAAAATGACTTCGGGCGCGTCCACCAAATCCTCATTGACCGCCACAACATCCCCGGAAATTGGGGCGATAATCTTCAAGCCCCGACCACGCCCGGCAAAAACGTGCCCCAGAAGCTCATCCTTGACCAACTCATCCCCTTCCGCTGGCAGGCGGATCTTGGTCAACTCAATGAAATCCCTCAAAGCTTCCTCAGTCAAACCGATGGTGGCCTGATGATCCTCTTCCAGGCGCACCCACACCAGTTCCGTGGAGTATTTAAGCTTGCTCAGATCCAAGAATAAGCCTCCTCATGAGCCCTCTCGGGCTGAAAAAACACTCAGTTAGGCGTCACCAGAATAATCCTAAAAAAAACCAGGGGCAATTTTCCAGAAAAAGTCTTTTCGGCTAATGTCTGGACAATACAGGCTAAAATCGGGCAACCGGGCCCTGAGCCTCGGTTTCAATCGGACTTAAAAAACTACTTACCTTAAGCGCTTGATAAATTCAAGTTTTTTTTGTCAGATCATCAAATATAATAACCACCGATCCCGCCCGGCGCCCTCAGCTTTATATAGACGCAACGGCCACGGCTCTGGCTAATTTCCAACGAAGCGCTAAAATGGGCCAGAGCTCCTGACCCGCGGGCCCCCTCAGACTGAGCCCTTTTCGCTGGCCTCTTCGCCAGAACCAAAGGTGGTCGCCAATGTACAGACTTTTTCGCCAGGCCCTGGGCTTTCTGACCATTGTGCCGGCTCCCCAGAGCGACTACCCCACTGAGGCCGATCTGGGGCGGCTGCCCGGCTATTTTCCGGGAGTGGGCCTCTTTTGCGGCTTGATTTGCTGCCTTTTCTATTTTATATTGGAGCGCCTCAGCTCACCGGGCTCCTTGACCGCCATCCTGGTGGTCACCCTGCTGATCATCGTCTCCCGCGGTTTTCATCTGGACGGCCTGGCCGACACAGCCGACGCTTTGTTGTCTCACCGCTCGGTGGAAGAAAAGCTGGAGATTTTCAAGGATTGCCACCTGGGAACTTTCGGGGTGGTCGCCATTGTTCTGGATTTGCTCCTCAAAGTCGCCCTGTTTGAGCTGGCCCTGGCCTCGCCCCAGGCCTTGGTCGCCGTGGCCCTGACCCCCCTTTGGGGGCGATTCACGGCCACGGTGGTGGCCTGCCGATCCCGTTACGCCCGACCCTCTGGCGGCCTGGGTCGCCATCTGATCAACGGGTCCGGGCGGCGGGAGTTTGGCTTGGCCTTGGCTTTTTCGCTGGCCCTGAGCTCGCTGGGGGGCCTCAATGGGGTTCTGGTTACCCTGGGGGCGGCTGTGGTTGGCTCGCTGCTGGCCCTGGCCTGGCGAAAAAGCCTAGGCGGGGCCACCGGAGACCTGCTAGGGGCCAGCGTGGAGATCGGGGAAATCGCCGCCTTGGCCCTGTGGGTGGCCCTGATTTAGATTCGAGCCGCTTTCGCTGAGAGGGCTTCCTGATTTCCCTGGCCACCGCCCTTTGGTATAAACTCTGAAAACCCTTAAATAATAGGCCTAACCATGACCAGCACCGCCCCCAACTCCCTCGCCAATTCCTGGAAAGACCAACTCTCGGCCACCATTGTCAAAATTGAGGGCGATGGAGTGGGCCCGGAGATCTGGCGAGCCTCCCAACCGGCTTTGGAGGCGGCCGCCCGCCTGGAAGGCCGAGAAATAATCTGGTTTGAGGCTCTGGCCGGGGAAGCGGCCGCCCAAAAAACCGGGGCCCCCCTGCCCCCGGCTACCTTGGAGGCCTTGAAACGCTTCCGGGTGGGCTTGAAAGGCCCCCTGGGCACGCCCATCGGCGGAGGCCTCCGCAGCCTCAATGTGGCCCTGCGCCAGGAGTTGGACCTCTTCGCCTGCGTCCGGCCCATTAAATCCATCCCCGGGTCGCCCAGCCCGGTCAAGGACCCCAGCCTTCTGGACATGATCATTTTTCGCGAAAACACCGAGGATGTCTACGCGGGGCTGGAATGGCCAGCCGGGAGCGAAAAGGCTCAAAAACTCATCGCTTTCACCCACTCGGAATTGGGGGTGGAGATTGCCCCTGAGTCCGCCGTGGGTTTAAAGCCCATGAGCGAGCGAGCCTCGAAAAGGCTGATTCGCCTGGCCATTGAGTGGGCTTTAAGGGAGGGCCGACCAAGCCTGACCCTGGTTCACAAGGGCAATATCATGAAATTCACCGAGGGGGCTTTTCGCCAGTGGGGCTATGAGGTGGCCGCCGGGGAGTTCGGCCAGAAAACCATCAGCCAAGCCCAGGCCCCCCAGGGAGAAAGCCAGCGCCTTTTAATCAAGGACTGTCTGGCTGATAACATGTTTACGCAAATCATTTTGCGGCCAGGCGAATACAGTGTCCTGGCCACGCCGAACTTGAATGGCGACTATCTTTCCGACGCCCTGGCCGGGCAAATCGGGGGCCTGGGCCTGGCTCCTGGAGCCAACCTGGGCGACGGAATCGGGGTTTTTGAGGCTACCCACGGCACGGTGCCCAAAAGGGCCGGTCGCGACGAAGTCAACCCCGGCTCGCTTCTTTTGTCCGGGGCCATGGCTCTGGACTATCTGGGCTGGGCCAAGTCCGCCGAAAGACTCCGGACAGCCATCGCCAAAACCATTCAGGCCGGGATCATGACCTATGACCTGGCCCGTCAGGCCGGCCAGACCCCTGTGAGCTGTTCGGCCTTTGGCCAGGCGGTCCTCGCCCGGCTTTAAAATCTAAAAAAAATCGCGGTCCCCATGTCAGCAAGCAATTTAACCAAGAAGCTCCTTCAGAGCCATCTGGCCAGCGGCGAGCTCGTCGTTGGCCAGGAAATAGGCCTGAAAATCGACCAAACCCTGGCCCACGACGCCACCGGCCAGATGGCCGCCCTGCAATTCGAGGCTCTGGGCTTTCCCCGGGTGGCCACCAAACGGTCGGTTTTTTACGTGGATCACAACATCCTTCAGACCGGCTTTGAAAACGCCGATGACCACGCCTATCTGGCCTCAATGGCCAGAAAATTCGGAGCCTGGTTTTCCAAGGCTGGCAACGGCATCTGTCACCAGGTCAACCTGGAGTCCTTCAGCCGGCCCGGCGACACCCTCCTGGGAGCCGACAGCCACACCACCACCGGGGGAGCGGTGGCGGAGCTGGCCATCGGGGTCGGCGGGCTGGACGTGGCCGTGGCCATGGGCGGAACCCCATTTTATTTTCCCTGCCCGAAGATTCTGGGTATTGAGCTGACCGGGTCCCTGCGTCCCATGGTCCGGGCCAAGGATCTGGCCCTGGAGGTTCTCCGGCTTTTGGGCGTCGCCGGCGGTCGCGGTTACATTTTGGAGTTTTACGGCCCGGCTCTCCAGAGCCTGTCGGTCACCGAAAGAGCCACGGTGGCCAACATGAGCGTGGAAACCGGAGCCATCACGGCGATTTTTCCCTCGGACGAAAACACTCGCCAGTTTCTGGCCCAGCGGGGCCGGGAGGCTGACTTTCAGCCCCTGGCCGCCGATCCCGGGGCGGAGTATGACAGCCACATCGTCATTGATTTGTCGACTCTGGAGCCTCTGGCCGCTTGCCCGCACTCCCCGGGCCATGTGAAAAAAGTCGCGGACATTCCCGATTTGGCCGTTGACCAGGTGGCCATCGGCTCTTGCACCAATTCCTCCCTGGAAGACCTTTTGTCGGTGGCCGCCATTCTCCGGGGCCACAAAATCCCCCCCCAGGTCAGCCTGGTCATCGCCCCGGGCTCCCGCCAGGTTTATCTGGAATTGGCCCGCCAAGGAGCGGTGGCGGATCTCATTGAGACCGGGGCTAGGCTGATGGAAGTGGCCTGCGGATTCTGCAATGGGGTGGGTCAGGCCCCTAAAACCAATGGGGTCTCCCTGCGCACCTCCAATCGCAATTTTCCGGGTCGCTCCGGGACCCCCTCCGGCAACCTCTACCTGGTCAGCCCCGAAACGGCGGCCGTGAGCGCCTTGAGAGGCGTTTTAACTGACCCCAGAGAGCTGAAACCGGTCAGCGTCCGCCTCCCGGAAAAAATGCCCTTGGATCTCTCCCTGGTCATTCCTCCGGTCAGCCTGACCGAGGCTGAGGCGGCGGTCATTGAGCGCGGCCCCAACATCGCCCCCGTCCCCCGGTTCAGCCCCCCGCCCCGCCTCTTGGAGGGCGAGGTCACCCTGGCCCTGGGCGACAACGTGACCACTGACGACATTCTGCCAGCCGGGGCTCATATCCTGGCCTTAAGGGCCAATATCCCGGCCATCTCCCGGTATATCTTCAACAATATCGATCCCACTTATCCAGAAAGACAAAAAAAAGTCCCGGGCTTTATTGTGGCCGGGGTCAACTACGGTCAGGGCTCCAGTCGCGAGCACGCCGCCCTGGCCCCCCGCTACCTGGGCCTGGCCGCGGTCATCGCCCTGAGTTTCGCCCGCATCTACAAGGCCAACCTGTGCAACTTCGGGATTCTGCCGCTGGAGCTCGTTAACCCTAGCCAAAAGGACGAGCTGGCCCAAGGCCATCGTCTGGCGGTGGATTTGAGCGACTTGAGCCCGGGCCAGATTCTGACCATCCGCGATCTGAGCTCTGGAATTGAGGCTCAAGCCCGCCTGGATGTCACCGACCGCCAGGCCCAAATGCTCAAGGCCGGGGGCCTTCTGGCCTGGATGGCGGCGAAAAAATAACCTGGCTTAACCCAAGTCAGGAAAACTCCCTGGGCCAAGGGGTCGCCACCCCTTGGCCCAAATATTAAGGCCTTTTTTCCCTCGACCAAATCCGCCGCTGTAAAAATTTTCCCGCGATAATTTATTTTTCAATATAGCCTCGAAAATTAACCAAAATTATTCTATTTGCCGACCGCGAATAGAACTCAACCCGGCGGCTCGGCCAAAAGGTTGACTTGGACCTGAGCGCCCGTTAAGATCGACTCAAACCCTGGACAATGATTATGACGCTTTCATCTGGCCAAATGCCCCTAAAAGCGGCCAAAAATCTGGGCGTCAGGGTGAATGAGAATGATCACTCTTCCGTGATTTTAAATCGCGCCGTTGAGGGGCTGGCCAATAATTCCGCCGACCAAGAGGCTGTCCTTATTGATGAATGGGACGTCCCCTACCTGGCCTTTACGGACCGTCCAGCGGAATTGGTTGACGCTCGCGAAATCTCGCGCGTTTACTTCAACCAACTGAAAACCGTTGACGCGAGTATCTCTTTCATTTTATCACTGGCGTCCGCAAATTCTATCCTCCGCTTGATTCGTTGGGTCTGGCCGCCGGCCTGAATAGTCTCTTGGACATCTCAACATTACCTCAATTTGGAGGGATTTGTGGTTTTACCGAGCCAGAGTTGGAGCCCCGCTTCGCCAGAGAAATTGAGGAAACCGCCCAAGTTCTTCAGATTAGCCCGGAGAAACGGTTGGACAAAACGCGGGACTATTCCGGTGGCTTCAGCTTTGACGGCGTAACTCGGGTTTACAACCCTTATTCCGTTTTCCAATTTTTCCAAAACAAACAATTTCGCCCCTTTTGGTTTGAGAAGGAAAACTCCGCTCATTGGGCCCAATATTCGCGCGAAAAACGCCTGACCGTGGAGGAGTTTCGGGGCTCGCGCGTTAGTGGGGACTTCTTCCGCGATCCTGGGGAAATAGCTCTAACCGGCCCCTGGAGTCCCCTTTACCAGATGGGTTGTCTGAGCCCGGGCCAAAGCGAGAACTCGAACTCATACACGTTGGATTATCCCAATTATGAAATTCTTAAGTCTATGTCTCTTCTTTGGCTGGAAAATTTTTTTGGCTCTAAAGAGTTAACCCTGGCTTTAGCTCAGGATCTGAGCCTGGCTTTGGAGTCGCGAAATCTCAACTGGGTAATTCAGTTTTTCAATCAGGTCTTGAGCGCGATTCCTTATGACGATTACCCTGAGGTTGGTCGTCAGACTCTTTGGCCCATTTCTGAAGTTGATTACGGCGAATTTCTTGGCCGCGCCACCATTGGGACATTTCTGACTTTGACCGATCGCCGGACCGCGGCGACGATCAAGGTGGATCGCGGCCGATTAGACCTGGTGGTCACAACCAACGAGGGCAGGTCTGGGTGATGGAGATGAAAGTCCTCAGAAATGAGGCCGAGGCGGAGTCCCTGGCCGCGGCCGCCCTGGGCCAAATCCTCGCGCGGGGTTACGCCAACCTCTATAAAATTCCTGTCCTTTTAGGGCTGGCCCTGAAGGAGTCCAAAAGAGCCATCACCGCCTGGAAGGTCAAGGGTTTGACGGTCTCGCCAGGGCGGTGAGCCAGGTCGCTGTCCGCTTGGGCGAGGATTTTCGCTTTGGCCGCGGGCGTCGCTGGACCTCATAAGAGACTCTTCCCAAAGATCCGCTCCTGGGAGGGGAACTTCTCTTTTTTTTGGGGCCAAGGCCTAATCTCGCCTTTTCTTGGCGGCTAGCCAGCCAGCCGCTTAACCCGCGCCCGCTCTGGAGTCAATCCGCCAAGCCTCAGCCAACTGGGGGAGAAGCCCGGGGGCCCTCGGGGGCTTTTTATTTTTTCCTTGTGTTTAGCCCCTGGCCACCTTATCATTAGGAAAGTTTTTGGTTCAATTGGGCTCTTTCAGTTAATTTTTTACCAGTCAATCTGGAGCCGCCGCGATTCCCCCTTCGCGCCGCCACCCAGACCGCCCCACTCACGGGCCAAATAGGATTTTCGCCAAGGAGCGCGACATGGCCAAAACCGCCTTCATCTTTCCCGGCCAGGGTGGTCAATTTGTGGGCCAGGGCCAGAAATTTCTGGACCGGGGCTCCACCCTGGCGGACCTTTTGGGCCTGGCCGAAAAAATCTCCGGTCTCCCCCTCCGAAAAATCAGCCTGGAAGGGCCCCTGGAAGAGCTTAACCGCACGGTCAACCTGCAACCGGCCATCCTGACCCTCTCCTTGGCTCTGGCCAAGATCCTGGAGGCGGAGGGAGTTGAGCCTCTGGTGGCCGCCGGTCATTCCCTGGGCGAGTACGGGGCCCTGCGCTTGGCCGGGGTCCTGAGCGAGGCCGAGACCTTGCGACTGGTTTCGGCCCGGGCCCGCTTTATGCAAAAAGCGGCCGAGGAGCGCCCAGGGGTCATGGCGGCCATCCTGGGCCTGTCCGAGGAAGAGGTGGTGGGGCTGTGCGATCTGGGCTCCTCGGTCGGGCTGGTGACGCCGGCGAACTTCAACGCCCCGGGCCAGACCGTGATCTCTGGGGAGACGAAAGCCGTCTCGGCCGTGGTCCGCTACGCCCAACTGAAAAAAGGCAAAGCCATTATTCTGCCGGTCACCGGGGCCTTCCACAGCCCCCTGATGGCCTCGGCGGCCGAGGCCATGAAAAAGCTCCTCCTGGAAGTCCCTTTCCAGAAACCCCGGTTTCCGGTTATTCCCAACGCCACTGGGGAGCCCGAGTCCGATCCAGAGAAACTCAAACAGCTCCTGATTGACCAGATCACCTCACCTGTGCGCTGGGTCAAGACCGCCCAGAGCCTGGCCGCCCTGGGGCCCACGGAAATAGTCGAGTGCTGGCCCAAACTCTACGTGGCCTCCTTAATCAAAAAATGTCTGCCCGATTCGACCATCACCTTCCGAGCTCCGGCTTGAGCCAGAGCCGCCCCGCCCCAGATCACCCGGTGGGCGGGCTTATCCCGGCCCTCCTGATCGGAACCCTGGTCGGTTGCCTGTTTCTGGGGGCTTTATGGGCTGGCCTGGGCTTTTTCCCCGACCCCCTGGCCCAACCCGACAGGCCCTGGACCACGCGGTTGACCGACCGCCAGGGTTTCACGCTCCGCAAGCTCCCTGGCCAGAGTGGTTACCGGGAATATCGCCCCCTCAACGAATTTAGCCCGCGGCTTATCGCGGCGGTTCTGGCCGCCGAGGATCATCGATTCTATCAACACCTGGGCCTGGATCCCCTGGCCCTCCTTCGGGCCGCCCTGCGTGACCTTCGGGCCGGCGCCCTGGTCAGCGGAGGCTCGACCATCACCATGCAACTGGCCCGTCTGACCCAGGGCCTCACCCCGGGGCCGCGCTCCTTTAGTCGCAAGCTCCAGGAAGCCTGGCTGGCTTTGCTGATTGAAAGACTCCACTCCAAAGACGAGATCCTGGCCGCCTACCTCAACGCCGTCCCCACCGGCCCCCAACGCTGGGGCCTGGCCACGGCCGCCCAAGACTACCTCGGCAAAGACGCCCAGAACCTTTCCCCGGCGGAGGCGGCGTTTCTGGCGGCCCTGCCGAAGACCCCAACCCTGGCCAAGGCGGATCGACTCGCCAAGCGCCAGGCCTGGATCCTCCAACGCCTCAGGCGAAATGGCAGCCTGAGCCAGGCCGACCTGGAGCGGGCCCAACAGGAAGTCCCCCGTTGGCGGCCCCGGGCCAATCCCCACCAGGCCCCGCATTTTCTGGCTTTTGTCCAAAAAAGCCAGACCCTGGCCCGCGACGCCGACGCCCCCGACTCTCGCCCGCTGGCCCCCACCCCCCGGGGCGCTTCCCCAGACCTGATTGGCCAGCCAGCGATTTTTCCGGGCGCCGGGAGCCGGATCCGAACCACCCTGGACCTGGAGATCCAGCGAGAGGTCGAGACCTTGGTCGCGGAAACTGTCCAGAGCTTCAGTCCCCAGGGGCTGACCCAAGCCGCCGTGGTGGTGATGAGCCTGCCGAGCCGGGAGATCCTGGCCTGGGTGGGCTCGGCGGATTTCTTTGACGACCAGGAAGGTCAGAACGACGGGGTCCTGGCCCTACGGCAGCCGGGCTCGGCCTTAAAACCCTTCATTTACCAGCTGGCCCTGGACCAGGGTCTAATCACGGCCGCGACTATTCTGGAGGATCAGCCAGTGGATTTCGCCGGGCCCACCGGCTCCTTCGCCCCCCGCAACTACGGCGGGGTCTATCACGGTCGGATCCCCGCCCGCCAGGCCCTGGCCAGTTCCCTGAACGTGCCGGCTGTCCGCCTGGCCCAAGCGCTGGGACCGGGCCGGATTCTGGCTCGCTTAAGGCTGCTGGGGCTGGACTCCCTCAAGAAGGATAGCGACTATTACGGCCTAGGCCTGGCTCTGGGCAATGGCGAGGTCAGCCTTTTGGCTCTCACCAACGCCTACGCGGCCCTGGCTCTAGGCGGCCTCGGCGGGGAACCCACGGTTCTGCCCCAGAGCGGGCCCCAACCCCTCGCCCCTCGCCTGGACCCGGCCTCCTCCTTCATCATCAGCCACATCTTGGCGGACGACCGGGCCCGGGCTCTAGGATTCGGCCAAGGCGGCCCCCTGGCCACCCCCTATCAGGCCTCAGCCAAAACCGGCACGAGCCAGAACTTTCGGGACAACTGGTGCCTGGGCTATACCGATCGATTTGTTATCGGGGTCTGGGCTGGCAACTTCCAGGCCCAGCCCATGCGCGATGTCTCCGGAATCACCGGGGCCGGCGGCTTGTGGCGGCGGATCGCTGATTTTCTGGCCGCCCGCCAGCCCCCCCGGCCCCTCACGCCTCCACCGGGGGTCATTCGGGCCGCGGTCTGCCCAGAGACCGGTTGGCTCAAAAGCCCGGCCTGCCCTAATGGGGTGGAGGAGTTTTTTTTAAAAAGCCAGCCCTTGCCCGAACCGAGCCGAACGTCTGACCCGACCAGATCGCCTGACCCGACCCACTCGCCCGGGCTCAATCTGGCCAACGGCCCCGCGAGGCCCTTAAGGCTCTTGTCGCCCCAGAGCCAGGAGGTCTACGCCCTGGACCCAGGGCTGGATCCCTCTTATCAACGGCTCACCGCCGTGGCTCAGGTTGGCCCGGGCGTTCAGGAGCTGGAGTGGTTTTTAAATGGGCAAAGCCTGGGCCGCCAACCCGCCACCCCGCTGACCCGGCGACTCACCCCCCTGAGCCGGGGCCCCCAAAGACTCCAGGCCCTGGGTTTCCAGGGCCAGAAACTGGTGGCCCAGGCTGAGGCCCGATTTCTGGTCAAATGATTCCCTGGCCCCCTGACTCCCCCTTGAGCGCCCCTTTGGCCCAACGCCCCGGTCTTGGCCCCCAGAGACTGGCGATCCTCGCCAAGCGCGGAATCCACTCTAACCTCGACCTCCTGCTGGTTCCCCCGGTCATGTATCGCGACCGCCGCCAGCTGGGGAGCCTGGCCGAGGCCAGCGCCAACAATGACCTAGTCTTTATCGGTCGAGTCATCTCAGCCCGGCAGGGCATCTCGGCCAAGGGCCGGTCCTGGTTAAGCGCCAAGGTGGCCGATGGGCCCGTCACGGCTGACCTTGTCTGGTTCTATGGCATCCCCTACCTGCTCAAAGTCGTCACCGTGGGCCGCTCCCTGGTCATCTCCGGTCGAGTGGAGATCAACGACCGGGGTAGCCTGACCCTTATCCATCCCGAGATCGGCGAGTCCGAGACGGCGATGGAAAATTTTATGGGCGTCAAACCCATTTACCGGCCCTATCCAGGTTTGCCCCAGGCGGTCCAGAAAAGGTCCATCAGCCTGGCGGTGGACGACCTCGCCAAGTCCCCCCGGGTTCTGCCCGCCGGGTGGCTGACGGAGCGCAATCTTCCCGATCCCGTGGATCTGCTCAAAATAATTCATCAGCCGCCCAACAACCCCGGGCCTCTCCCGCCACCCAAAGGCAGCCGGGCCTTTCACCAGTTGGCCACGTTTGAGCTGATGTTCTGGCGCCTGGTCATCTTAGCGGAAAAAAACCGCCGGGCCGCCCGAGCCCTGACCCGAAACCGCCGACCTGACCCGGCGGTGGGCCAGAAGTTTCTGAGCCTGTTGCCCTTTGAGCCGACCCCGGAGCAATTAAGGGCCGCCGCCGAGTTTAACCAGGATCTCCAGCGCGACCAGCCGATGAACCGGCTCCTCCAAGGCGAGGTGGGGTCGGGCAAGACGGTGGTGGCTGGCTATGTGGCCAGCCTGATCCTGGCTCTGGGGCGGCAGGTGGCCGTCCTGGCCCCGACTGAGCTCCTGGCTCGCCAGCATTACGACTTTCTGGCCCCCCTAATGGCCCAGCTGGGTTTCCGAACCGCCCCGCTGACCCGGACCAGCCAGATCAAGGCTCGCCGCGAAACCCTGGCTGGCCTCCGCGATGGCTCCATCAACCTGGTCATCGGCACCCAGGCCCTTTTGTCCAAACCCGTCACCTTCGCCGATCTGGGGCTGGCCATCATTGACGAGCAGCAGCGACTCGGGGTCCGCCAGCGCCTGGCTCTGACCCGCAAGTCGGCGGGGCTCGACCTGATGTCCATGAGCGCCACCCCCATTCCCCGGTCCCTGGCCCAGGTCATGTACGGCGACCTGGACATCACCGCCATCCGGGGGACCATTCCGGGTCGCCAAAACACCGTGACCGAGGTTTACCCGGACACCGAGGCCGAAGCGGTTTACGAGCGTTTTTTCCAAATGGTCCGCCAAGGCGAGCGGGGGTTTGTGGTCTGCCCCCGCATTGGCGAACTGAGCGGGGCTGTCCCAGACGAGAGTGGCTCCGAGCTTGACCCTCTGGGCCAGGAGATGGCCCGACCCGGGCCAGGTGAGGACCCGACGGACCCGCTTTATAACCTTAACCTCCTGGCCTCGCCTCGGGAGCGCCAGCCCCGGCCGGGCCGCGATATCCAGGCCATTGAGGCCCTGATTCGGGAGAAAGCCCCGGACCTGCGGCTGGGGGTTATCCACGGGCGTCAGGACCCGGCCCTGAGGCACAAGACCATGGCCGAGTTCCGGGCCGGCCAGCTGGACATTCTGGCCGCCACCACCATTATAGAGGTGGGGGTGGACGTGCCTGGGGCCAATCTGATGCTGGTCGAGGGAGCCGATAATTTTGGCCTCTCCCAGCTCCATCAGCTAAGGGGCCGGATTGGTCGAGGCGGAGGGCAAGGGTTATTTCTGGCCCTCAGCTCCCCCCAGCCTGGCGAGGTGGCCACGGCCCGGTTAAAAGCCTTGACCAGCCATTCTGACGGCTTCACGTTGGCGGAGATGGATTTACAAATTCGGGGGCCAGGCGAGGAGTTGGGGTTGCGGCAGTCTGGCTGGCCGGTCTTCCGGTTTGTCAAACTCCCCCAAGACCTGCGCTATCTGCCCAGAGCCCTGGACCTGGCCGAGGATCTGTGGCCCAAACTCCCCGACTGGCCAGACCTGGAGGCCAGGATCGCCAACCTGGCCAAGGATCTGGCCGTCCTCCCCGAGGAGCCTGACGCCGCCCTGGGAATCTGAGGGGCGAAGGCGATAACGCGCCTGACAAAATTAAAAATCCCTCCAGGCGAAAACCCGGAGGAAGATAAGCCTCACTCTGTAAATGTATTATTCAATATCGCCTGAGGGGATTTTTAAAGGAATTGGGTTTGGGCGATGGAGGTATGGCTAAATTTATATTCGCTGGCCCCGATTCAATCCCGCCAGAGGCAGGATTCCTTTAGAAGCCGCTCCCTGGGCCTTGATTTCAAGCGAGGGTCTGATAAAGAGCGGGGCCTTTTTTCGAGAGTGACGCCAAGCGCCCCCGGCGAAAAAAAAAACACCAGGGGACCGAACTCGACCGCCAGGGCGGGCTTTTCTCTAGGTTGGATAGTTGGGGGGGCAGAGGGCCAGTTTCCAGGCCAGGAGCCGGGAAACCGTTCCTGAAAGGTCAGGCGGGCGCGAGGGCCTTAACCTGTTCCAGAGGCAGTTCAGTAATTTCGGAGATTTCCCCAAAGGACCCGCCTTTCTTAATGAGCTTGGCGGCAATCTTCTTCTTGGCCTTTTCCAGATCCTGCCGATATTCGAGTTCGAGCTCCCACAGAGCGTTAGTCTCCGCCACCACGTCAACTTTGGTCAGATCGATGGGTTTTGGATTGGGGGTGAGGTTGAGATTGAGGTTGGCTTTGAGCAAGCGCTTACAGATTATCTCTGACATACTTTCAAGAGCCAGGCTATGACTCCTGATGGAGCTTTTAATTCCAACGAGTTCCTGGCGTAGATCCATGAGATTTAGGCAAATTTTCTCAATGGAAGCCTCTTGGCTATCATGGTTGATGTTATCATCAGGCGTCATGACCATCTCCTTTTTCAGGACCAATCTACAGAATTTTATACCTCTTGTCAAAAAAATTTACTTAATTTTTGCAATATTTTTTTTAACGATTCGCTCAATCATGGATGTCTTATTTTAATCAGCCTTATTTCATTTTTTCGCAAGAATCATTCCGATTCACGCTCGCCGCCCAGGTTGACCTGAGCCGACCTTAATCAAAAAAAATCGACAACCGTTAACTTAAGGAAACAAGGGAGGCGAAAAAAAACCGTCAAAGCCAGGTTTTTCTGAGTCGTCTCTGGGGCTCTGGTTGACCGGTCTCCCTCGCGGGGGCGTTTTGGCCAGGCTGACTCGGTCGCTCCCGGCAATATCAGAATCCCGGGGCCAAATAAATCCTGTTGTTAATTCGCGCTTTTTTGATAAAATAACTTTATATCGTCTTTAAGCCCCATACTTGGCTTGGGCTCCCTAGGCCTCTGTTCGTCTGGGGGGCGCGCCTTTTTTCAGCTCGCCCCGGCTCCCAACCTGGGGTCAACCCTTCGGATTTTTTGGAGTTTTTTTGATGGAAGCTTTTAAAACGCGCGCTTTTCTGGCCGCGGTTTTGGACCGCCCCAACGTTGACACGGATCTAATTATTCCCAAACAGTTCCTGACTCGGATCGAGCGTTCCGGTTATGGGCGTTTTTTGTTCCATGACCTGAGATTTCTGGACGATGGCCGGGAAAACCCAGATTTTATTCTGAATCTGCCGCGGTACCGAGGGGCGGGCCTTTTGATCAGTCGGGAGAATTTCGGTTGTGGCTCCAGTCGCGAGCACGCCCCGTGGGCTCTGGATGACTATGGGCTCAAAGTCATCATCGCCCCCAGCTTTGGCGACATCTTTCGGAATAACAGCTTGAAAGTGGGTCTTTTGCTCATTGAGCTGCCCAATGAGGTCATCTCAGATCTCATGGCCCGAGTGACGGGCCAGGTCGGCTATCAGGTGACTGTGGATCTGGCTGGCCAGGCCTTAACCGGCTCAGACGGCTGGGCGCGGGGGTTTGAGGTGGAGCCCTTCACGAAGGAAAAGCTCCTGACCGGGGGGGACGAGATCGCCCAGACCCTGCTGGCGGAAGCCAAGATCGCGGCTTATGAGAAAAATCACGCCCATCCCTGGGAGGCGGTCCTGCCCTCTAACCCGGCTCAGGGCCTTTGAGCCAGGAGCTGGGCCGCCAGGCTGGTGGGGTCCGCGGCCTGGGCCAGAGCCGAAACCACGGCCAGGCCGTCCAGGCCCCAGGACCAGGCCTGGGCGGCGTTGGCCAGGTTAATCCCGCCAATGCCCACCAGGGGTAGACCCACGCCCTTTAAAGTTTCCAAGGTCGCTTGGCTCATGACCGGGGCCTCGGGCTTGGTGGGGCTGGGAAAAAGGGCCCCTACGCCCAGGTAGTCGGCTCCGGCCGCCCGGGCCGCCCGAGCCTGACCCAGGGTTTTGGCCGTGGCCCCGAGAATTTTGGGCCGGGGCCACAAACGGCGAGCCACGGCCAGTGGCAGATCCTCCTGGCCCAGGTGCAGGCCATCGGCCTCCACGGCCAAGGCCAGGTCCAGGCGATCATTAATAATGAGGAGTTTTTCCCGCTGGTGGCACAATTGAGCCAGCTCCCGGGCCAGGCGATAAAACTCCCCGGCCAGGAGGCTCTTTTCTCGGAGTTGGAGCGCGCTGACCCCCCCGGCGAAGGCGGCCTCGACCACCTCAAAAATGTCCCGGGGCCGGGCCTGCTCGCGACCGATGACCAGGGTGAGAGTCAACCGGGCCAGCGGATTCTGGGGAGTGGCCGAGCTCAGAGCCTCCATTTCAGCTCTGGTTGGAGCGGTCATCAGTCGGCTCTCGCCACCCGTAAAACTGGTGAAAATGATTCAGCGGCCCGGGCCCCCGCCCCAGCCTGGGGGCGCTTAAAAAGGCTTGAGCCACGTAAGCCTTGGCCGCCCGAACCGCCTCCCCCAAGGTCTGGCCCCGAGCCAACCAGGCGGCGATGGCTGACGAGAGAGAGCAGCCGGTGCCATGAGTGTTGGTCGTCTCAATCCTGGCCCCAGCCAGGATCTCCACCCCCTGGGGGCTGATGAGATAGTCATCGCAGCTGGGGCCGCGCCCGTGACCGCCTTTGATCAGGACATTCCGCGGGCCCATCTTTAATATTTTTTCCCCAGCCGCCACGGCCCTCTGAGGTGAGTCAATGGCCTGACCGGTCAAAGCCTCGGCCTCAGGGAGGTTGGGGGTCAGGAGAGTGGCCAGGGGAAAGAGGGATTTCAAACCTTCCTGGTCCTCGGGCGAGAGAAAGACGTGGCCGCTGGCGCTGACCATGACCGGATCCAGAACCACGGCGATCCCCTGAGCCTGGGCCCGCAGAAAGTCCGCCACCGCCCGGGCTCCAGCGGCCGGGCCGATGAGACCTATCTTAATGGCCCCCACCGGCAGATCGGCCCACAAAGCCTCCAACTGGGCGGTCAGGAGACTCGGGGAAAGGCTCTCCATGGCGGTAACGGCCTGGGTATTCTGGGCGGTGACCGCGCAAACCACAGTCAGGCCGAAGACCCCAAGGCTGGCGAAGGTCTTGAGGTCAGCCTGAATCCCGGCCCCGCCGGAGGAGTCCGAGGAGGCGATGGTCAGGGCCGTGGCCAGAGGATAGGCGACAACCATTTTAGCTTGGCTCCTTTTCAGCTGTCCCCCCTGGCTCAGGGCGGGAGCTGATTATGGTAATTTCCCTGGCCTACGGGCGTTAATTAGTTAATGGCCCGGGAGGGCGGCGGTCCGAGCCGCCCCGCGGCCCAATTAGCGACCGCGACCAACCAGCTGGCCAGACTCCAGGGTCTTAAGTTAAATTATTCCCTGGGCTTAGGTCAAGCCCGGTCGCCTCGCGGGGCGGGCTGACCAGAGGGGCCCGCTCCCTCTTGGGACGCTCTGGGTTGAGCGAGCCAGGGCTTCAAGTAATTTGTTTTATATTTTTTTTATTTCTTATCTTAAATATCCATTTTTTGTTTATCATTTTCAATTTTTATTTTGTATTGATATAGATTAGTAAAATAAATTGACAGCCCCCTGGGGGTGTGTCATATTAACTTGTTTAGAAAACAATTTTGGCCCCGGGGCCCCCGCCCCAGTCGGGGCGGACTCTCAATTTCGCGATCAGGGGCTTTCGCGCCTCTTATAATACCCTCTTACTCAGCGGAACGGCGTAAATAATTTAGGAGGTTTACACAATGAGCAAGAATCTGCCTCGCGGGCAATATGACGCGTCCCAATCCGAGGCTCCCATCGCTCAGGTCCGGGAAATTCTTTTCGGGGCCCAGCTCAAGGACATGGAGATGCGCTTCCGGCGGCAGGAGGAGAAGCTTTTACGAGAGATCGCCGAGGTCAAGGACTCGCTGCGCGGTCGGCTGGACTCCCTAGAAAACTTCATGAAGAGTGAGGTTTCCGCCCTTTTGAACCGGCTGCGCGAGGAGCACGATGACCGGGAACAGGCTCTCAAGAGCGAGCAGAGTCAGCGCCACGAGGAACTGCAGGCCGCGGTTCGGGAGCGCAACGAGTTCTTGTCCCAGGCCCGGCGAGATCTCACCGACAGCCTGGCCCAGGAGCGCCGGGAGCGGACCGAGGCCCTGGCCAAGTTGACCGCTGACCTGGCCCAGGCCGTGGAAAACTCCGATCGCCGGTTGGCCAAGCTCACCAACTCCCTGGATCTGACCGAGCGCACCTTAAGGGAGCTTTTGATGACCGAGAGCTCCAGCCTGTCCGACAAGATCGACGAGAAATACAACGAGGCCCTGAGCGTGCTGGAGAAGACGGCCGCCCAAATCCGCTCCGATATGGTCTACCGGACCGCCATGTCCACCATGTTTACCGAGATGGTCGGCAGCCTCACCAAGCCTTGGAATCTGGAAGTCTCCCCAGAGGGCGACGATAACCTGGTCATGGTCGAGGGCGAGGATCAGAGCCAGGAAAATCAGGGCTATCAGGACGCGGGTCAAGATCAGGGGCACAATCAGTATTGACCTCGCCCGGCCGGTTTCATGGGCCTGCCTTTTGGGTCTCGGGTCCCTAACGCGGGGGCGTTGGAGCTCTCGCCGCGGCCATAGAGAGGAAAATGGGGTTTTTTTCGCGATTTTTGGCCAGATTTCAGCCCGGGCCCCCGGCCCCGGCGGAGCTTGACTCGGCCCAGGCCCCCCTGGCCTCGGGGGAGCCACCAACTGATTCCCCCCCCGTCGCTTCCCCAGTTGAGCCTTTAGCGGAACTGGGGGCCGAGGGAGAGCTCTGGCCAGAAAACTCCGCTGACTCGGAGGCCAGCCCGCCGGCGGCGGCCAGCTCGCCGGAGCCGCGGGCCGAGGGAGAGCTCTGGCCAGAAATCTCCGCTGACTCGGAGGCCAGCTCGCCGGAGCCACGGGCCGAGGGAGAGCTCTGGCCAGAAAACTCCGCTGACTCGGAGGCCAGCCCACCGGCGGCGGCCAGCTCGCCGGAGCCGCGGGCCGAGGAGGTTCAGTCGCTGACCGAGGCCCCGGAGGACCTGGAAAGGCGTCTGATTTTACAAAGCGAGGGGCTGCTGGACGAGCCCACTGAGCTGGATTTGGACTCCCATCAGCTGGAAGCCAAGCTTTTAGACGATCTGGAGACTTTTTTTTCGGGCCAGAGCCTGGAGGACGCCTTCGAGGCCGACCCCGCCCTAGGGCCGGAGTCAGCCTCCCTGGGCGACTGGCCCAAGCCGGGCGAGGACTTTTTGGACTGGGACACCGGCGATCCAGGAGATGACGACGCGGGGGACGATCCCAGCCTGTGGCCGAGCCCGCCCGAGGAAGACAGCGACCTCGGCCAGGTGCGGCGCCTGCTAGTGGGCCGAGAGCTGGCCCAGCTGGCCTATTTTTCCCGAGTTTTGACCCGACCCGCTCAGCGGGCCGAGTTCATCAGCCGGGTCATCACGGAAGCGATTTTATTAAGAACCCGCCGCGATGAGAAGTTGAGCACGGTTCTGGCCCCCACTGTGGAACGGATAGTTACCGCCTCGGTTCGGCGGGATCCCGAGACTCTGGCCAGCCAGATCTTCCCGGCCATCGGCCCGGCCATCCGCCGTTCCATCTCGGAGACCTTTGTTTCCAAACTCCAGGATCTGAACAGCACCCTGGAGACGAGCCTTTCCCTGCGAGGGCTCAAGTGGCGCCTGGAAGCCCTGCGCGCCCACAAGCCCTTCAGCGAAATAGTCCTTCTGAACACCCTTTTGTACCACATTGAGGAGATCTACTTGATCCACGCCTCGACCGGCCTGGTGTTGGACCATCTGATCTCCGAAGAGGGTGGGGAGGGGCGAGACCCGGACATGGTGGCCGGGATGTTCACGGCTATTCAGGATTTTGTTCGCGACAGCTTCAAAACTACCCAACAGGAAAGCCTGGACACCCTGCGCTTCGGGGACCGGTCTATTTTCTTGCGACGGACCAGCCAGGTCTACCTGGCCTGCGTGGTCCGGGGCAATCCCCCAGAGTCCCTGAACAAGGATCTCCAGGAGGCCCTGGAGCTGATGGTGGTGGACTGCGCCGAGGATCTGGACAATTTTAATGGCGACGCCTCCCCTTTTCGGAAGAGCCGGGTTTATTTTCAGGATTTTCTCCGAGCCCGCTATCAGGACAAACCCAAGAAACTCTCGCTCCTCCTGCGGCTGGCTCCCTGGCTGATTCTGGGATTCATCGTGGTCTTCGGCCTGATCGCCCACTTCCAGAATAAGCGTCTGGCCGAGGAGGCCGCCCTGCTGGAGGCCCAGAAAATTGAGCGCCAGGAGTGGCGCCAGGCGGCCAAGAAAGATGACCGCCGCCGCTTTCACCAAGCGGTGGGTTTGCTCAACGCCGAGCCGGGGCTGGTGGTGGTGCTGACCTCGGAGACCACCGATGGCCGCTGGGAGATCGTCTGTCTGAAGGACAGCCTGGCCCGGGACCCGGTGGAGATTCTGACCCAGGAGGGCCAGATTCCGGCCAATCGGTTCATCGTCAACGTTCGCCCCTTCATCTCCCTGGATGAGACCATTGTCCGGCGTCGGGTGCGGGAGGTCATCAAACCCCTGCCCTCGGTGGAATTGGCCTATGACCCAAAGGATGGGCGACTTTCCATCAGCGGGACCGCCCCCATGGGCTGGATCCTGGCCGCCCGGGAGAGAGCTCAGGCCATCAGCGGGGTTGGGAGCGTCTCCACGGAAAAGCTCGTCGATCCTCGCTCCTCAGAGGTGGATAAGCTGGTGTCAGCCATCAACGGGACCGTGATCCACTTCCCTACCAACAAGGATGAGCCCGTGCCTGAGGACCGGCCCGTCCTCATTCAGGCGGTGGATAACCTGGTGGCCCTGGAAAAGCTGGCCGAGGAGACCCAGATGGCGGTGAGCCTGGTCATCTATGGCCACGCCGACTCCACCGGGGCCGACCGCCGCAACTATGAGCTCAGCCAGAATCGAACCAAGACTGTGGCCGCCCTCCTCTACGCCCGGGGCTCCAGCATGCCCATCTCCAACTACGGCCTGGGCTCCCAATTCTCCAGCCGGGGCGAGGGCGATGAGCCTCTGGATGACCCAGACAGCCGCCGCATAGAGCTGCGCGTCCGCCTGACCCACGCGGGCCGGTTTGGCTCGGGTGAGGCCCAGTGAGAGCCCGGCCGCCCAGGTTGAGCCCGAGCGATCCAGGCGGATTCTGGTCCCTTCTGGGCTCTTTCGGGTTGTGGAATTGATTTAGCCGATAAAAGTATATTATAATCTATTTTTAAAGCTGACTGAATAAATTTTGGTTTTTTAAAATTTTTTTCCCGTCCTCAGAAACAGCCCTTGGCGATATAGTAATCAGAACCCACCCCGGGTCGCCCGCGGCTGGCCGACCAGGGGGGTCAGCGGGCTAGACGCTTTTCCCAACCCCTGAACAGTTCCCTCCCAAGGGGCTGGTAAATGACTTGATTTTGGAATTACGCGCTATGATCAATAAAAAAATATGCATGCTAGGCTCATTTTGCGTGGGTAAGACCGCCCTGGTCCGGCATTACGTCAATTCCATCTTCTCGGACAACTACCTGTCCACGGTCGGGGTGAAAATCTCCAAGAAGACCATTGAGGTGGAAGGCGAGGAGATCAATCTCATGCTCTGGGATATGGAGGGGCAGGACAACTACAGTATGGTCAACCTTTCCTACCTGCGAGGAGCCCACGGCCTTTTATTCGTGGTGGATGGCACCCGCGGGGAAACGCTCTCGGTTTCGCTCAAGCTGCGTATGGAGGCCTTGAAGATTCTGGGCCCCTCGGTGCCCAGCTTTTTCATCATCAACAAGGCCGACCTGGAGCCGGAGTGGGAGATCTCGGAGAAGGTCCTCAATTCCCTGGAGTCCAAGGGGGTCACCGCCATCAAAACCAGCGCCAAAACCGGCTTGAACGTGGAGTCGACGTTTTCCCGGTTGGCCGCGGCCATGATGGCCAAAACCCAGACCCCCAAGTAGCCTCCCCCGCGCCCGGGCGGGCGTGGCCCCCTGCCCCAACAAGGCCGCCGGGCTCAACAATATACCCCTTCCCCGTTCCTGGGGGAGTTTTTTCAGGATAGTGCGATATGAGCAAGGCCAAAAACCCCGAGGAGACCTTTGACCGTGGACGCGAAGAAGGCCTGGACGTGGATCTGGGCCTGAAATTTTTAAAAATCATGGAGTTCGCCATCCTCAAGAGGATCCGGCCCATGGTCTACGAGTTCTACGGCCTGGCCCCGGATTTTTACACTCGCCTTTTTCCCCAGGACCCTGATGGCCGACCCTGCTCGGTTCCCTGGAAGCACTCATCAATGCTGGAGTATTTTCTCCTGGACGCTGAGGATTTTTTCGAGAAAAACCCGCGAGTGGGGGAAAAGGTCAACAGCGGCATCTGGCTGGAGCCAGAGGGCGATGAGGGCGTGGAGTTGCCGCTGGTGGCCAAGGCCTGGCAGATTCACAAGCGGGCCCAGATCATGAGCATCCAGGTCATCCACGAGGAGTACGCCGAAAGGGTCAACCTCCTACGCAAGGCCCGGATGGAGCTGGTTGAGCGCCGGAAAATCTCCAATGACCTCAATAACTTTAAAAAGCAGGCCCTCTACGACGGCATGACCAAGCTCTACAACCGGGCCAGCTTCATGGAGATCATCCAGGAGCAGATGGAAAAGCTGCGCACCTACGCCCCGACCTTGGCCCTGTTCATCATTGACGTGGATAATTTCAAAATCGTCAATGACACCCTCGGGCATCTGGTCGGGGACTCGGTCCTGGTCCAGGTGGCCGACATTCTGCGGACCTCGCTGCGCAAAACCGATTTTCCGGCCCGCTACGGCGGCGACGAATTCACCGTGGTGGCCCCGGACACCAATATTGAGCAATCCCACAAGCTGGCCGAGAAATTGCGCCACCGCATCCAAGGCCACAAATTCAACACCGGCAACATCCCGGTCACCATCAGTGTCGGCTACACCATCTACCGCTCTGGGGAGACGGTCCAGAACTTCATCCGCCGGGCCGACCTGGCCCTGTACGACGCCAAGCTCATGGGACGCAACGTGGTCTGTTTCCGGGATCCCTGGATTATTGAGGATGATGAGATCGCCGAGCTGGAAGAGGCCAATTGATCGAGGTCTTTTTACTCGGCCTGACCAAGGCCTGGGTTCCTGACCCAGGCCTTTTTTTGTCTGGCCAAAAACCTGAGTTTTTTTTCCAGAAGAGCGCCTCCGCGGCCGGGGACGGTCGCCGCTGATTTAAAGAAACAAGCTTGTTTCAGAGAAGGGCTTTGAGCCTTTCGCCCAAAAATCCGCCATAACCAGTTTCGCCGCCCCTTGAGGCCAGGAGCCCTTTTCTGGCTCGCCGGACTCTCAGCCGCGGGTGGCCGGCCGGGCCCAGCGACCCGGCCCCTCAGCTTAGGAGCCCCAATGACTAACTTTATTTTCCGCGCTCCCCCCATAATTCGCTTCGGCCCTGGCGCGGCTTTGAAAGTCGGCGAGGAGGCCCGGCGTCTGGGGGCGAAAAAAGCCCTGCTCATCACCGACGCCTTTCTGGCCTCCGCCGGGGTCATCGACCCGATCCGCCAGGAACTGGTGGCCAAGGGCCTGGAGGTGGCGGTCTTCTCTGAGGTTAACACCGAGCCCACCATTGACCACGTAGCCGGGAGCCTGAAACTCCAGAAGGCCCAGAAGTCAGACCTCTTGGTGGCCGTGGGTGGAGGCAGCCCCATTGACGTGGCCAAGGCCACCAGCTTCCTGGCCACCAACCCCGGGGTCATCCAGGACTACATGGGCCTGGAGAAGATTCCTCATAACGCTCTGCCGCTCATCGCCGTCCCCACCACGGCCGGGACGGGCAGTGAGGCCACGGCCACTACCATCATCACGGACGTGGCGGCCAACGTCAAAATGCTCATCATCAGCTCCCGAATCATGCCCCAGGTGGCCCTGGTTGATCCCAACCTCACCCTGGGCATGCCCAAAGGGCTGACGGCGGCTACTGGTCTGGACGCCCTCACCCACGCCATTGAGGCCTATGTCTCCAAAAAAGCCCAACCCATCACCGATCTGCTGGCCCTTGCCGCCATCCGGGTTTTGGTGAAAAATCTGCCCGTGGCTTTTCACGAGCCCGGCAACCTGGAAGCCCGGAGCCAGACCCTTCTGGGGGCCCTCCAGGCGGGCCTGGCCTTTTCCAACTCCTCGGTGGCCCTCGTGCACGGCATGTCCCGCCCCATCGGGGCTCTTTTTCACGTGCCCCACGGGATTTCCAACGCCGCCCTGCTGGGGAAGGTCATGGATTTTTCCTTGCCCGGCGATTACGCCCGTTACGCAGAGGTGGCCCGAGCCATGGGTTTGCCGGATCTGGGCGAGGACCAGAAAACCGCCCAGAGCGGGGCGACTCGGGTCAGCCAGCTCATCGCTGAGCTGGAGGTGCCGACCCTGACCGCCCTGGGGGTAACCAAGGCCAAGCTGGAACCGGTGGTGGCCAAAATGGCCGAGGACGCCCTGGCCAGCGGCAGCCCAGCCAATAACCCCCGCCTGGCCACCAAGGAAGAGATCATTTCGCTGTATCAGGCCTGCCTGTGAAATCCGAGGGCTAGCCGCCCAGGGAAACAGCTTCCCAGGGAAATGGCCGCCAATGAAATAAACCCCAGGGGAAGAGCCCCGGCCCCAGATAAGGAGAACGTCGTGGCGATCAAGAGACTAAAGTATTGCGTTAATAATGAGTGGCTGGACTCAACCTCGGGTAAATACTCGCCAGTCATGAACCCCTCCACCGGCGAGCAAATCGCCGAGACCCCCCTCTGCTCGCGGGTCGAGGCCGAGGCCGCGGTCAAGGCCGCCCGGGCGGCTTTCCCCGACTGGTCTGCCCAACCGGTGGCGGTCCGGACTCAGTTAATCTTCAAGTTCCGGGAGCTGGTCAACAAACATTTCCATGACCTGGCTGTCCTGGTGGCCACGGAGATGGGCAAGAATCTTGAGGAATCCAAAGGGGACATCGCCAAGGTTGTGGAGGCCTGCGAGTTGTCCCTGGCCGCCCCGTTGGAGCTGCAGGGCCACTCCCTGATGGAAGCCACCCGCGCCCACGACATCAACCTTTACCGAGTCCCGGTGGGAGTTTTTCTGGGGGTGGCCCCCTATAACTTCCCGGCCATGATTCCCTTTGGTTGGTTTATCCCGGTCTGTGTCACCAGCGGCAATTGCATGGTGCTCAAGGCGGCCTCCCTGGTTCCCCAGTCGGCCATGCGCCTGTTGGAGCTCATGATAGAGGCGGGCCTCCCGAAAGGCGTGGTCAATCTCATCACCTGCGGTCGCGAGGAGTTGGCTGGCCTCATCGCCCACCCGGATATCAACGGAGTCTCCTTTGTGGGCTCGGAGTCGGTGGGTAAGATCGTCTACGGCCAGGCGGCCACCGCCGGCAAACGCGTCCAGGCCTTGACCGAGGCCAAGAATCACGCCCTGATCCTGGAGGACGCCCCCCTGGAGTGGACAGCCCGCCGGGTGGTCAACTCCGCGTTTGGTTGCGCTGGCCAAAGATGCATGGCCCTGCCGGTGGTAGTGGTCCAGGAGAGCGTGGCTGACGAGTTTGTCAAAATCATTAAAAAGCTGGCCCAGGAGATGGTGGTGGGAGCGGCCTGGGATCCAGCCACCAACCTGGGGCCTCTGGTCAGCCAGGCCCAGAGGGAGTCGGTGGAAAGATGGATCGCCAAAGGCGTTGAGGAAGGAGCGGAGCTGGTTCTGGACGGTCGGGGTTGCCAACCCAAGGGGTTTGAGAAGGGTTACTTTGTTGGCCCGACCATCCTGGATAAGGTCAAACCTGGCCTGACCGTGGGCGAACAGGAGATCTTCGGGCCGGTTCTTTGCGTCAAGCGTTGTCGGGACTTCCAGGAGGGCCTGGCCCTCATGAACGCCAACCCCTTCGCCAATGGCTCATGTATCTTCACCAACAGCGGTTATTACAGTCGCGAGTTCGCCCGCCACACCGATGGCGGCATGGTCGGGATTAACGTGGGGATCCCCGTGCCTCTGGGCTTTTTCCCCTTCTCTGGCAACAAACGCTCTTTTTTTGGCGATCTGCATTGTCTGGGTCGCGATGGCTTGCGTTTCTACACCAGGGTCAAGACCGTGACCACCAAGTGGATTTCCCCGGAAGAGTCCCAGGAGGCCCGGGTCAGCACCTGGGAGGGAACCATTAACCGGCAATTGTAAAAGCTCACCCCAACCGGGATATTTTAAGGGCTCCAGCTCCCAAAGCAACCGCCTGACCCTGGTCAACTCGAAAAAGAACTGGACCGGGTCAGGTTTTTTTTTTCGCCTTCCTGACTCCCGACTCGCGGGAAAGAAACCGGGGCCGGGGTTCCATCAAGCCCCGAAATCAGCTAACCATGAAGCGAAGTTAGCCGGCGATCAGGCTAAATTTGGGCCGGGCTTAGAGCCAGGGCGTCAAGGCGAGCCGGAGACCAGAGGAACCCAGCCTCGGGATTAGCCCTGGGTTAACCCTTGCCTCAGAGCCTTAAGTTTACTGTTTTGATTTAACCCATAAAGGTAAATTGGAATGAAACTTTTACCCAAAGGAATCGCCAGTTTTCTGGCGCTTCGATATAAAGATTTTCTTTACGCTGATAAGACCAAGCTTCTCTATGAGCTGGTCAATCTTCAACAACCTTTTTTTCTTTCTCGGCCTCGCCGTTTCGGCAAATCTTTGACCGTAAGCGTTTTGAAGTCTATCCTGGAGGGTCGTCGAGAGCTTTTTAAAAGTCTTTGGATAGATTCTTCTGATTATGACTGGCGGCCCTACCCAGTCATTCATCTGAGTCTGTCCTCAATTAAAACTGATAGCCTAGATTCAGTTGATAAAACTCTACTCGCCGATCTTCAATTAATCGCTCTTCGCGAAAAATTGTCTTTTTACGTGGCCCCCCCAGATAACGAGTCCAGCCAAGATAACCTGGCTATTCCCTCGGTTTTTTTCAAATATCTGATAGAGGGGCTTTACTATAAGTATAATCGATCGCCTGTCGCAATCCTCATTGACGAGTATGACGCGCCAATTTTAAGTGAGATCACCCAACCCGAACTGGCTGACCAAATACGTAAAGCCCTCAAAAAATTCTACGCGGTTCTGAAAGACTCCGAGGAGTATCGCGGTTTTACCTTCATTACGGGCGTGACCAAATTCACCAAGACATCAATTTTTTCAGATTTGAATAATCTTGAGGACCTGACAATTTTATTTCTGAAGAACTCAATAACGTGGACGTTGACAATTTTGAGCCCGGCCCTTTGATGTTTCAAACCGGTTACCTGACGATCCGAACTGACGCGCCACCTGATGAAGTGGATAATTATAATCTGGTCTTCCCTAATCTGGAAGTGAAGGCGTCTCTGGCCCCGCTTTTGTTGTCCCTCAAAAAGCCTCTGAAAGACCAGCTCCTGATGAAGCGGCAGGCCCTGGCCGTGAAGGCCTGTCTGTTCCAAAGAGACGTTTCGGGGTTCCAGGCGGCTTTTGACAGTTTTATCGCCAACTTCCCCTACCAAATCCATCAGGCCAGGGAATTTTTCTATCCGGCGCTTTTCATCTTAGCCATGGCTCTGGCCGATCAATATTTTGAGTCAGAGCTCTCAGTGGCCGGCGGTCGACTTGATCTTCACCTCAAGGAGCCGCGAGGCGATGACTATTTCATAGAAATTAAATATCGCGAGGCCGAAGAAGATCTGGAAAAAAAGACTCAAGAGGCTTTTGACCAGATAGAAACCAGAAAATATCATCTCAAATTCCAGGGCGCGGGTAACCAAATCTGGAAAATCGCTCTGGTCATCGGTAGGGGTCGGGACATCAATATCCGTTTCGAACTGGCCTCGAACTGGGTCCTGACTATGGATAATAAATTTTTTACGGTCAATGGCCCCCTCAAAGGTCGCTAAGCCGAAAACTCCCGTCTGAGCCAGCAATTCCCTGGGCCAGGACCTATAACTTGACCTAATGGCTCAAAGCTTACAGGGAAACTCAGAACTAACTACCTGAAATCACGGTGAAAATTACCGCTAAACGGCTAGGCCTGGGAGACGGCTTTTCCGTAAAATAACAGTAACTACTGAAAATCACCCGAAAATTGCCGCATGGTCTGGAGACGGCCTTTCCGCTGAATAACGGCTCCTGAAATAACAGTCAGCTCTTGTCGAGCCCTGAGTTTCCGGACATCGGGGTGAGGGCGCCCCTCATCATGAGCGGTTACCGTGTCAATGGCCCCATTGGCGCAATACGCTATGTCATTAGCCGACTCGGCCGCTGAGAGCCTGAGGATCGCGAGATTAGTTGGGCTGAGGATATGGGGCGATTTGCGTCGAGCCCCAACAGAGATGGAGAGAATAAGGTTTGGAGCCTGGGCTGGCGGGAATGGCCCAAGGTCCAACCCCCCCAAGGTCCAACCTTTTGGGCTGACCCAATTGGGTTGACCCAAATTGGTCCAACCTGACATTCCAATTTTTAACCCGGGTGACTTATTGATTAACATTTGTTATAATCCGCTACTTGGACACTCTGAAGACGCTAGGCTCTTCGGTTGAGCCAGGCTCGGGTCTTGGGGATAGTCTGTTTTTTCGGCTAACTTTTATTGTATAAGAGCGCTAATTAATCCTGATTTTTTATAACTCCTAGGAAACATGGCCTCAGGGCCCCGCTCTCTGGGTTCCTCATAGTTAGCCGCCCGTCCCGCGACCGCCCTAGATTTTCCTTTTTTTGGCCTGGGCCCTTTTTGACCCGGCTCAAAAAAATCCTGACCCTCTGGGTTGAGGGGGCCTTATTGCCAGGCCCCGGCAAAGGATTTTCGCCAACATGCCCGCTCCGAACCATCCGGGCCGGGAGTATTTTCTCGGCTTGGACGTTGGCTCCATCAGCCTCAAGGCGACCGCTTTGGACGCCTCGGGGCATCTGGTCTTCCAACGCTACGCCCGCCATCAGGGGCGCCCCTATGTCACGGCCTTGGCGACGCTGGATGAGCTGGCCCGAGAACTGCCGCTGACGGCCTTTTACCCACCCCAGGTAACCGGGGTCTCTGTGGGGGCCTTAGCCGAGCTGCTGGGCGGGGAGCCTTTGGGCGAAATTCTGGCCCTGACCCAGGCGGCCAGCCGATACTATCCTCAGGCCCGCGGGCTCATTGATATCGGGGGCGAGGACACCAAACTGCTCTGGCTCAAGCCGCTGGGCGAGGGCCTGGTCCTAGCTGATTTCGCCATGAACACCCTGTGCGCGGCTGGCACCGGCTCTTTTCTGGACCAGCAGGCCCACCGCCTCGGTTATGACATCACTCAGTTCGGTCGCCTGGCCCTCAAGTCCGAGGTCCCACCCCGGGTGGCCGGGCGCTGCAGCGTTTTCGCCAAAAGCGATATGATCCACCTGCAGCAGTCAGCCACCCCAGATTACGAGATCATCTACGGCCTGTGCCTGGCCATGGCCAGAAGCTTAAAAAGCGGCTTGGCCAAGGGGCGGGATCTGCCGGCCCCGGTGCTCTTCACCGGCGGAGTGGCCGCCAACCCGGGCCTGGCCCGAGCTTTTCGGGAGGTTTTGAGCCTCTCGGCGGCGGATCTGATCATTCCCGAGACCCACTTTGTCTTCGGAGCCTTGGGCGCGGCTCTCCTAGCTCTGGCCAAACGCCCCCCGGCCCCGGCCCCGGGCCTGGATTTGAGTCCCCTTCGCCAATTCGCCCAAACCCGCCGCCCCAACCCGGACCGCCTCCCGCCTCTGACCCGGCCCACCCAGCTGCCCCAGGCCAGCTCCTTTGACTGGGCTACGGTGGATCCCCAGCGACCTCTGGAGGTCTACGTCGGGGTCGACGTGGGCTCGGTCTCCACCAACGTGGTCCTGGTCACCCCCGAGGGGCGGCTGGTGGCCCGCCAGTACCTGCCCACCGCCGGCCGCCCCCTGGAGGCCCTGGCTCAGGCCATGGCCGCCATCCGCCCCGAGGCTGAGGGCAAAACCGTGGTCCTGGGGGCCTGCTCGACCGGCTCGGGCCGCTACCTCTCGGCTGACTATCTGGGAGCCGATCTGACGGTTAACGAAATCACCGCCCAAGCCGCCGCCGCCGTCAGCCTCGATCCCGAGGTGGACACCATTTTCGAGATTGGCGGCCAGGACTCCAAATACATTTCCCTGGCCCAGGGCGTCATCACCGACTTCATGATGAACAAGGCCTGCGCCGCTGGCACCGGCTCGTTTCTGGAGGAGCAGGCCGATAAGCTGGGCCTCCAGATCAAGGGCGAGTTCAGCGAGACAGCTTTTCAATCCCAGGGACCCGTGGCCCTAGGCGAAAGATGCACCGTGTTCATGGAGTCCGACCTGGTTCACCATCAGCAGAATGGGGTGGACCACCAGGATCTGACCGCCGGGCTGTGTCACGGCATTGTGGCCAACTATCTGGGCCGGGTGGTGGAGACCCGGCCCGTGGGCCAGCGGATCTTCTTTCAAGGGGGGACCAGCCTGAACGCCGGGGTGGCCGCCGCCTTCGCCGCCCGCCTGGGCCGACCGGTCACGGTCCCGGATAACGCCGATGTCACTGGGGCGGTCGGGGCGGCCCTGATCGCCCGGGATCGCCGAACCTGGGACCGGTCGAGCTTTGTCGGCTTTGATCTGTCCCAAAGAAGCTATCAGATCAAAAGCTTTGAATGCCACCACTGCCCCAACCATTGCGAGATCCGCCAGGTCGAGGTGGCCGGGGGCCAGCCTCTCTTCTACGGCTCGCGCTGCGAGCGCTACGAGGGCGTGGGCCGGAAAAAAGCCCCCCCGCGCTGGCCCGACCTTTTTCAATTCCGGGAAGAAGCCAATTTCAACTGCCCCGAGCTCGTGGCCCTGAAAGAGGAGCTGAAGACCGGGCGAAAAAAAACCCGGGGCCGGCTGGGCCTCATCCGCACCATGGCCTTCGCCGAGCTGGGCCCCTTCTGGTCAGTCTTCTGGGCCAGCCTGGGTTATGAGCCAGTCTGGTCCCCCCCGACCAACAAGAGCGTCATCCACCGCGGCTGCGAACGGACCGAGGGCGAGTTCTGCTTTCCCATCAAGGCCGCCCACGGTCATCTTTTGGAGCTCATGGCCACCGACGTGGAGAGAATCTTTCTCCCCTCCGTGGTCAACCTCCCGCCAGACGAGGCGGGGGCCCGCGACAACGCCGCCTGCCCCTACGCCCAGTCCCTACCGTTCACCGCCTCAGCCGCCCTGGATCTGGAGCCGCCCCGGCTCCTGACCGGGCCGGTCTTTTTTGGCGAGGGCCCCAAAACCCTTGAGCGAAGCCTCTTAAATCTCACCAAACCTCTTGGCCTCCCTCAGAGGGAGGTGAGCGCGGCCATTGAGGCCGGTTGGGCGGCCCAACGGAATTTCGCCCAGAGTTTAAGGGCCAAGGGGGCCGAGACTCTGGCCCAGCTGGGCCCAGATGACGTGGCCATGGTCGTGGTGGCCAGGCCTTACAATGGCTTTGACCCGGGCCTGAACCTCCGGCTCTCCAAGAAACTGGCCGACCTGGGGGTCCTGGGGTTGCCGCTGGACTTTCTGCCCCTGGCCAATTTCAATCCCGAGGCCCGGAGCCACTACTGGCGCTATGGTCAGAAGATCACCGCCGCCGCCGGGGCCATCGCGGCTGACCCTCGCCTGGAGGCCCTGTACATCTCCAACTTCTCCTGCGGGCCCGACTCCTTTATTCTGCACTTCTTCAAAAACATCCTCGGCTCCAAGCCCTTTCTAGAGATCGAGATTGACGAGCACTCCTCGGACGTGGGAGCGGTGACCAGGCTGGAAGCCTTTCTGGACTCTCTGGCCGCCCGCCGAGCCAGAAGCGGTCAACCCACCCAGGCGGCCCCGACCCCGCCCCTGGTCACCCGGGCGGCCCCCCGACCAGGCCAGACCATTTACATCCCCCCCATGTGTGACCACACTCTGGCTTTGGCCGCCGCCCTGCGAGCCGGCGGCCTGGCCGCCGAGGTTCTGCCCGACTCGGACCAGCGAACCGTCGCCCTGGGCCGCTCCCAGACCTCTGGCAAAGAGTGCTATCCCCTCATCCTGACGGTGGGGGACTTTCTCAAAGTCTTTGAGCAGAAAGATTTTGACCCCAGGTCCTCAGCCTTTTTCATGCCCTCCTCCAACGGGCCCTGTCGTTTTGGCCAGTACAGCCGCTATCTGTCCCTCATCGCCCGGCGCCTGGGCTACCCAGAGCTGGAGGTGGTGGCCCTGGACCAGACCGGGGGCATGTATAAGGCCTTGAGTCAGGCCAGCCAATCCGGTCAAAGCCTGGCTCGGGGAGTCTGGCTGGCTCTGGCCGGGACTGACCTTTTGCAAAAGGCTCTCTTCCACGTCCGGCCCCGGGAGAAAAGCCCGGGTTTAGCCGAGCGGGCCTACCAGGAGTCTTTAAAGGATCTGGCCGAGGCCATCGGGCAAGGTCGGGCCGCCACCCGGCGGTCCATGGCTCGGGCTCGGGAGCGCTTTGAGGCGGCTCGGGCCAAAGCCAATGGGGTCGCCCCCCGACCGCTGGTGGGCCTGGTGGGGGAAATCTACGTCCGTTCCAACCGCTTCGCCAATGAGGAGGTCATCGCCCGCCTGGAGAGCCTGGGGGCCGAGGTCATGGCCCCCCCCTTCACCGAGTGGGTCTTCTACACTGGCTTCGTCAACAATATGCGGGCCGCCCGCCAGGGGTTATGGAAAAAGCGCCTGGTGACAGCCCTGACGGTCCTGACGCAGGAGTTTGACCAGCGAGGGTTGGCCAAACCCTGGGCGGGCTTTTTTCCGGGCGGGGCCAAGGACCCGCCCATCAAGGAGATCATTGACCTGGGGGAGCGGTTTCTGGACCGCTCCTTTCAAGGCGAGGCCATCCTGTCTTTGGGCAAGGCCCTGGAGTTTTACCAGCGGGGGGCCAAGGGCTTGGTCAACATCATGCCCTTTACCTGCATGCCTGGCATGATTGTGGGGGGGCTGACCAATCGGCTCCGCGCCCTGGCTGGCGGGATGCCGGCCCTAAGCCTGGCCTATGACGGCCAGAGCCAGACCAACGCTCAGGCCCGTCTGGAAGCCTTCATGAGCCAAGCCCGCGACTTTCACAATCCGGCCGCCCAAGGGTAGGCCGCTGTCCACGCCATCGCGAAAGGAAAACTGTGGATAAAATCATCATCAACGCCTCGGACCCGGAGGAATGCCGGGTGGCCATGCTGGATAGCGACGGTCGCCTGCAGGAGTACTATTCCGACGCCGGTTACCGACTGCAATGCCTGTCCAACATCTATAAGGGCGTCATTCAGAACATCGAGCCCAGCCTGCAAGCTGTCTTTGTCAACTTCGGCCACGATCGCAACGGTTTTCTGCAATTGACGGACATCCACCCGGAGTATTTTCTGATGGAGGATGGGGGTCGAGCCCCGGACCTGAAAAAATGCCTCAAAAAAGGGCAACCCCTGCTGGTCCAGGTCCTGAAGGAGCCAGGCCGGGTCAAGGGAGCCTCCTTGACCACCTACATTTCCTTAGCCGGTCGCTTTGTCGTCCTGACCCCGGGCCGGGACCACGTCGGGGTCAGTCGCAAGATTGAAAGTGACAAAGAGCGGCAGCGCCTGCGGGCCATCGCTGAGGGGTTGCCGGTGCCGGAGGGTTGCGGCTACATTGTCCGCACCGTGGCCGAGGAGCGCTCCAAAAAAGAATTGGCCGAGGATCTCTACCAGGTTCACACTCTCTGGGAGGACATCCGTCGCCAGGCCCAGGACGCCCCGGCCCCGAGCCTCATCTACCGCGAGCAGGATCTGGCCATCAAGATCCTGCGCGATCACTACACCTCAGATGTCCGGGAGATCCTGGTCGATGATCAGGCCACCTGCCAGAAGATTGTCGACTATATTAAGCTCATCGCCCCGGGCCAGCAGAAGATCGTCAAACTCCACAAGGAAAAGCGCCCCATCTTCGCCCGCCACCAGTTAGAGGAGCAGCTGGCCACCATCTTCCAGACCTCGGTCCGCCTGAAAAGCGGCGGCTCCATTGTCATCACCCCCACCGAGGCCTTGGTCTCCATTGATGTCAACTCCGGCAAAGGCACCCGCGAGGGCAATCTGGAAGACACGGCCTTCAACACCAACCTTGAGGCGGCCGAAGAAGTGGCCCGACAACTCCGTTTAAGGGACTTGGGCGGCCTGGTGGTCGTGGACTTCATTGATATGCGCGAGGAAAAGCACCGCCGAGAGGTGGAGCGGCGCATCCGGGACGCGGCCAAGCAGGACAAAGCCAAGACCGACTTCGGGGTCATATCCAAGTTCGGGCTCCTGGAGTTGACCCGCCAGCGGCTCCGGCCCTCCATTGAGTTGGGCTCCTTCGCCATCTGCCCCCACTGCCAGGGCCGGGGCCTGGTCAAGACCGCCGAGAGCGCTTCCCTGGCTTTCCTGCGGCAGGTCTCTCACCTCCTCTTCAGCCGCCGGGAGATCGGGGAGATCCAAGCCCGCCTGCACCCAGAGGTGGCCAACTTCCTGGTCAATTACAAAAGACTGGATCTGAGCCGGCTGGAGGAAAGGCACCGCTCCCGCGTCATCATCCGCGGCGAGGACCGCCTCAACCGCGACCAGTGGGAGATCGACACCTTCCGCCGGGCCAGCGAGGCGGACACCTTGAAACCCGGCCAGGTGGCTGGGCAAATCGAGGAAGGCGAGGACGAGGTCGAGGTCCGCCAAGACAAGACCGGGCCGGCTCTGGGCCATTACTCCAGCCAGGGCGGCCTGTTCAGCGCCAACGCCAACCATGAGGGCGGCAATGGCGAGGCCAAAGGCGAGACCAGAGGCGGTAACGGGGAGAGAGCCGAGCGCCCTGGCGAGCGCCGCCGCCACCAGAGGCCCCGCAAAAGCCGGGAACCCAAAAACGAGGCCGCCGTTGCCCAAGTCAGCCAATAAGCTGGCCCGGCCCGGATCCGGGCTCAGCTCGACCTTAACCGTCGCGGTCGGGCTCATCTGGCTGGCCTTGGTCGCTCCGCTCTTGACCGGCTGCGCCTACCCCACCCCCTTTGACAACGGGCTCTATGGAGCCCAGGCGCCCATTTACCCGGAGAGGCGGCTGGTTCTCATCTTCACCCGCGAGGGCACGCGGGCCCCCTTAGCGGGGGCCCGGGCCCAGGTTGAGGTCACCCCACCCACCCGCCTGCTCTCGCCGGCCTCGGGCCAGGCGGTGACCGACGCCGACGGCGTCCTGGCCCTGACCCTGGCCCCAGTGGCCCAATATGACCAGAGCGCCTTAAAAGCCGGTGATATCGCCGTGGATTACCCCATCGCCCTCAAGGTAACTATGCTCCGAGATGGGCGAGAGCTGACCTGGGACGTCACCGATAACCAGTCCTTCGCCCGTTATCGCGATCCTCTCTATCAAGGGCTGGACCGCGATCCCGACGAGGCCCCGGCTTACCTGACGCTGACCGCTCCCTGAGAAGCCCACCGAGCGGTTGAGGGCCTGACCGAAAAAACCAACTCTAAGGATAACGATTTTTCATGCCTCATTTTCCCGGCCTGGCCGCGTTAAGAGTCGAACCTTCCCTGGACCTGGACCGCCAAGAGCTGGGTCAGGGCCTGGTGGCCCACAACTTCACCCTCGTCTCCCAAAGCCATGGCCTTTTGGCCAACCTCAACTCCGCCCCAGGCTCTCTCCTGACCGGGCCCACCAACCAGGACCCGGCTTATTTCAGCCTCTACCACCAGCCAGACCTGGCCATTGAGGAAAACCGGGTTTTCCGGTATAGCCTGATCCGGCCCGCTGGCGAGACTCCGACCCAGAATCTGATCATCATGGTCCACGGTTTTAACGAGCGCGGCTGGGCCAAGTACCTACCCTGGGCCGGGCAGCTCGTCAAGCGAACCGGGCAAGCGGTTCTGCTATTTCCCATGGCCTTTCACATGAACCGTTCCCCCAAGCTGTGGAATGACCCTCGGGCCATGAAAAAGGTCAGCTCAGAGCGCCAAAAGCTCTATCCCGAGGTTCGGCTCTCCACTTTGTCCAACGCGGCCATCAGCGTCCGGATGCACGCTAACCCCGCCCGCTTCTTCTGGTCGGGCCTGGTGTCCTACCACGACCTCCTGGACCTGATTAGAGGCCTCCGAGCCGGTCAGCTCCCGCTGGTGGCCCCGGAAGCCAAATTGGGTTTTTTCGCCTACTCCATCGGAGCCTTCCTGGCGGAGATCGTCTTCTTCGCCAATGAGGAGGGGCTCCTGAGCGACGCCCGCCTCGTGGCCTTCTGCGGGGGCCCGGTCTTTAACCGGCTCTCCCCGGTTACCAAATTCATTATTGATAGCGAGGCCAATGACCAACTCTACTCTTTTCTGGTTGAGCGCCTGGAAAGCCACCAGCAGACGGATCCCGAGCTGAGCCGATTTTTGGCTGATGACTCCCTGGCGGGCCGGAATTTCCGCTGCCTCCTCAACAACCAGGTCGACCGCCTCTATCGCGAGGAGCGCCTCCGGACCCTGACCAAACGGGTTCTGGCCCTGGCCCTGACTCAGGACGAGGTGGTCCCCCCCGCGGAAATCATCGCGACCCTGCGGGGCGGCCAGGGCGACCTCGACCTCCCGGTGGAGGTCCTGGATCCGCCCTACCCCTATCGCCATGAGGACCCGTTCCCGGCGACCGGCCCGCACCAGGCCCCGGCCGAGGCCTGGTTGGACAAAACTTTTGAGCTCGCGGCCGACTTTCTGGCCTGAGGACTTAAGGTCTCGCGGTCGGCAAAATTGATTGCCTTAAATTTTCGCCATTAATATTAGGAGTTCTCCTTGACAACGATTAACGTGGGATTGCTTGGCCTGGGCACGGTGGGGTCCGGGGTGGCCAAGATCATGATCGAAGAGGCTGACCTTTTAAGCCAGAAACTGGGACACAATCTCCGCCTGGCCAAGGTCTGCGTGCGCAATCTGTCTTCCCGGCGCAATTTCAGCCCGCCGACCGAGATTTTGACCACCGAGCCGGGCGAGGTGGTCGGCCAGCCGGACATTCCGGTGGTGGTAGAGCTGATGGGCGGGCTTGAGCCGGCCCGAACCTTGGTTTTACAGGCCCTGTCCGCCGGTCAACACGTGGTGACCGCCAACAAGGCCCTCCTGGCCGTCCACGGTCGGGAGATCTTCCAGAAGGCCGCCGAGACTGGGCGGGAAATCAAATTCGAGGCCGCCGTGGCCGGGGCCATCCCGGTGATCCGGATCCTCAAGGAGGGGCTCACGGCCAACCGGATCCAGAGTGTCTTCGGCATTTTAAACGGCACCACCAATCACATCCTGACCCGCATGACCAAGGACGCGATGACCTTTCAGGCGGCCCTGGCCGAGGCTCAACAATCCGGTTACGCCGAGGCTGACCCCACCAATGACGTGGAGGGTTTTGACGCGGCTCACAAATTGGTCCTCCTGACCGCCCTCTCGTATGGGGTCCTGCCTCAGGTGTCCGACTTCCACGTGGAAGGCGTCACCCGCCTGGAGCCAGAGGACTTTACGGCCGCCGCCGAGTTCGGCTATGTGATCAAGCTCTTGGCTGTCTCCACCCTGGACCAGGCCGACGGGCGCCTGGAGATCCGGCTTCACCCGACCATGCTGCCGGCCAAAAGTCTCATGGCCGGGGTGAACGGAGTCATGAACGCCGTGATGATCCGCGGCCACGCCTCTGGGGACATCTTTCTTTCTGGGGCCGGGGCGGGCATGATGCCCACCGCCTCCGCCGTCATGGGGGACATCATTGAAACCTCCCGGGATCTGCGGGCCGGCAGCGCCCCGCAGGTGCCAGCCCTGGGCTGGAAAAACCTCCAGTCCTGGTCCGTCAAGCCCCAACAGGAGATTCGGCTCTCCTATTTTCTGCGGTTCACGGTCATCGACAAGCCCGGGGTTCTTTCAGCCATTAGCGGGATTCTGGGCCGCCACGACATCAGCATCGCCCAGGCCATTCAAAAAAGCTTTGAGCCCGCCCGCGGCGGAGTCACCTTGATTATCCTGACCCACAAGGCTAGGGAAATGGATCTCCAGGCCGCCCTGGCCGAGGCCGAGAAATTGGACGCCCTGACCGCCCCGACCCGGTTGATCCGGGTGGAAAATCAGATCTGAGCCAACCAACTGTTTGACCGGGCCAAATTTTGCCCGGTCAAACTTATTCTTTTTAAGGTTTCAGGACAAATCAAAAAAATCAACTGTAAACATCTCTTTATATAAAAAAATTTTTCTATTATATAAATAATTAACTTTATTATAAAATTTAATCAACTGTTTAGCGCAAATCAAGCAATAAAAAAATAGGAAATTGCGCTATTTTTCACTCCAGTTGATTGCATACAAAACAATAAAATATATATATTAAATTATCTGCTAATTTTCTTTATTTCATTCATATAAATAGTCAATTTAAGCTAATTAGATTTTAAATTTTAACCATAATAAAATCACTCCAGTAATTTAGGTTCATAAAAATAATACTATACCAGATTATTGTGATTGAAGTTTCTTCTGCAATTTGATATTATTGAATCAAAATTTGGGGGCATGACAACCCCCCAATTCAGGTTACCCGAGATTGGTGAGACTTAAATTTTATCGGAGGCCTACAACAAAATTTTAATTAAAAACGCTTGACAAGTCTCCAAAATTCTGTAAAGTTTTTTCGTCAATTTTAAAAGATGATGCCTCTTTTGTTCTTTGGGATTTTTTTCGTTTTTTTTAAATTAAGTGGAGTCTCTGAAAATTTTCCAATATTTTGGCAACTAGTTTATTTATTAACAATAACTAACTTAATATTTATATTTTAGTATAATCAAGGTTTAATATGGTATATAAAAAACATTTTCTTTCCGATGTAATTATTCGACTTGATTTAGTCAGTACAGATCCACCTTTTGTTGATACTATTGACAAAACTATTTCTGATTCATGTAAACGTTATTTTAATAAGTCTGAAATTAGAGTTATTGAACAGAAATTTATTAGCATTAACGAAAAAGGTTTTCCTTCTTTTATTGGTTCTGAAAAAGGGTACGAATGGTTCTATTCTAATTCATCTAAGTCTAAAAGCCTGGTAGTTTCGCCAAAGACAATTTTAATTGCAACTAAAAATTATATTACTTTTGAAGACCTTATGGAACCCTTTTATGATGTCGTTGCTGCTTATTTAAAAGTTTATAATAATTGTCTTCTTAGAAGATTAGGCGTCAGATATGTTGATAAAATAGACTTGTTTAATCTCAATAAGTCAAAAGAAATTTCAATTTCATCTTTTTGGAATAAATATATTGCCAAAGAAATAATCAATCCTTTATTTTTTTATCCTTATGCTGAACAACATTTAAGTCGGAATATAAATATTTTAGAATGGAACTATGAAGATTTTGGAATTAAACTACAAACTGGCATATTTAACAGCGATAATGATCCAGTTTCTGTTAAAAATAAACCTTTTATATTAGATACAGATGTTTTTACTACATCTATAATTGAATTTAATGAGCTCAAGTATTTTTTGGAAAAATTTAAAAATGAGGCCAATAAATTGTTCGAATTAGCTATTAAGCCTAAGTTACGCAATATTATGGAGATAAATAACGATGAATAATTTTACTTTCCCATGGGATAATTATTTTGATAAGTTACCATCCGAAGATAAAATGTTTCAACTTTCAAACACTAATGAAAGTACCGAATTAACCGATCCTTATGAGCGTGACCTTTTTTTTGGCACTACTAAATCATTTATAACTAAAAAACTTATTCGCATTGATAATGATTCCAATAACTATTAGCAAGGAGAATCGTATTAGTCAAGAAGATATTATTAAAAATATCCAATTTGATGTTAATTATTTTATTGATAATAAAAAGACACTCATGGAAAATATTCATTTAGACTTTAATCTAGTAATTGTTTTATCTCAAGATTGCGATATGTCAAATAAACATTTCCAAAAACTAAAGACTCTTCATCAGATAAAGAATTAACAGAATTATTCTGCTCAATATCTACATATCCATTTTGAAAATCGAAATGAAACGTCCCTCTTATCCTATTTTTAAATATTCCCTTCTCAAGGTCAATAACTCGACCTAAATTAACAATATCATTGACTTTTTTCCTATTCTCCCATCTAGGAGTATAGATTGAGGCATAATCGCCATAGTCCTTTTTGAGGACATGAATAAACGGATGGGCTATAATCCGTTCTGCCTTTCATGGTGAGATATCTCACCATGAAAATAGCTTACCAGACTCGGTTTAATTAGTCAAGAAAAATTTTAATCTAATCCAATCTGATACCCTCGCAAAAAACTGATAGCTATTCTGCTCTCATAAAAATATATAAATTTCAATATATCAACAAAATATCTTTGGGAAAGAATTTTTTTAGCGATGACGTCTATTTAAAGATGGTCTATAAGAATAATCGATAATTCACAAATGATGATTGTAATTTTTTACTTTCTTATAACTATTTATTTTTAGTCTATTATAATTATTATATTAAAATTAAGTTATCTCTTTAATACATAGGTTTTTTAGCCATAAATCTTTGACATTTTTTTTATCATTTTTACTAAATTACAAAATTTTAAATGTTGGATATTCTTAGAAAAATATACTATTTTTTAGCACAAAAAAGTAAAGACGACTCAATCTAGAACGCTAACTACACTAATTTCTTATTTGAATCTATTAAAAAAATATCTGACACATTATAATTAATAAATAAATACTTTTTTTAAGATAATATTTTTCTAGAACATGATAATATATTACTTAATTTTATTTTTAAATTTTCACCACAATTTTGGTGAAAATTAAACCCATTCTAAGAATTAACTTTTTTAGGTTTCAGGCTTTACCTGAAGTCATGCTGTCAACAATCCTCTGAATTCTGCCCGCCTCCTTCGGAACACTGTCCAACTTTTTTGGAATACTGTTCACATCAAAAAAATGTTACTTATCATTATTATATAGAATATTTATTTACTAAAATTATTAAATTAATTTTTAAAAACTTAATCTTAAATTTTTTTAGAAAATAAAATAGCCCTAACCTTGTTCCACCGCCCCATAAACACACCCACAATAGTTCTGTCGATAAAGCCCCATGGTCCTGGCCAAGGCCTGACCCTCCTTCCAGCCTACCCGAAAATCCTCGTAAAAAAAATTAACCCCGGGTCTGGCCGCCGCCCGACCAGCCTGGGCGATCAGCTCGTGCTTTTGTTGTCGGCTGAAAAGCAGGGTGGTGGAAAAATGGCTCCAACCCCCGGCCTGGGCCGCCTGAGCCGCGGCGGCCAGGCGCAGCTCATAACAACCTTGACAACGCCCGGGAGCCTGAGGGTTCTGGGCGGCCAGGGCCAAAAATCGCTCCTGGTCATAGGGTGGGGAAAAATCCACGGTCAGGAGGCCCAGGGAGTCAGCCAGCTGGGTCACCAGGAAAGCCAGGCTGTCCCGGCGGCGCCGGAACTCAGCCAGAGGCTGGATATTGGGGTTATAAAACCACAGGCCCAGGCGCAAGCGGGGATATTTCCGCCGCAGGGTTTGGAGAGGCCACAGGGCGCAAGGCCCACAACACACATGGAGCAGCAGGGAATCCGGCGAATCGACGGTCTCAAAGGCCGACATGGTAGGTAAAAACAACCTTGGTCCCCTCGCCCAAGGTGGAGCTGAGATTAATTTCCCCCGAGTGGCGATCGACCAAGGCCCGGACCGTGGTAAGGGATAGCCCCACCCCCACCTGCCCCTTGGTGGAGAATAGCGGCTCAAAGGCGTGGCGCAGAACCTTCGCGTCCATGCCGCGACCATTGTCGGAGACCTGAAACCGGAGAACGCTCCCGGTCTTTTCCACAGCCACCAGGATCCGGGGGGCCGACGCCTGGGTCACCGCCTCCACGGCGTTGGTCAATAAGGCCTCCAAAATGGTCAAAAGATCCTGATAAGCCACCTGTTGGGGCGACAACCACCGACAATTGTTCTGGAAAGTCGCCCGGGCCAGGGCGGCTTTGACGTTGGGCTCCCCGGTCTTGGCCAGGGCCTGGGTGACTTTCTCCCAGGCCTCATCCACCGCGGCCGCCACCAGCACGCTTTCAGGCTTGCCCTCCTCGGTCTGACTAACGACCTTGGTCATGGCGGTCAGGGAGTCCAGGAGCTTGATGGCCGTTCTAAGGCTATCAAGGCTGTCGCTCAGATACTCCCGGCGCTTGTCCTGGCTCTGCTCGGGGTTATTAAGATCGATCAGAGCCAGAGAGCCCATGACGGCGGAGAGAATGTTTTTAAAGTTGTGGTCCAGCCAGCTCGACAGCTCCACTTGGGCCAAGAGCCGGCACCTTTGCACGCCCAGATCGCCCTTGGCCAAAACTTTTTGGTGCCGCTCAATCAAGGACTCGGCCAGGGCCGGAAGCTGGGCGAAATAATTTCGGCCCTTAACCACATAGTCCAGGGCCCCTCGCTCGAAAGCCGCCCGGGCCAGACTCTCGTCCCCCAGTCCTGTGGTCAGGGCCACCGCTGTCTCAGGCGAGCTTTCCTTTAAGGCGGCGATCAACCCCAGGCCGTCCCCAGAGGCTAAAAAATAGTCGGTCAGAACCAGATCCACGCGCCGCTCCAGGCTGATGGCCAAAGCCTCAGTCTGGCTGTCCGCCCCCCGGGACTCGAAGCCGGCCTGGGTCAGGGTTTCAGCGGCGTAATTGGCCAACCCCAGATTGGCCTCCGCGACAAGAACAAAAGACACAGATCAAACCTCAACCGCGCTTGGCGACTATGGTTTTTTTAGGCCGGCCCTCTCGGAGGCTGACCCACAGCAAAATCCCCACTCCCACCACAATGGCCGCGTCGGCCAGGTTGAAGGCTGGCCAGTGATGGCCCTGAAAGTGAAAATCCAAAAAGTCCACCACCGCGTTGTAACGCAAGCGATCATGGATATTGCCCAGAGCCCCGCCCAGAATCAAGCCCAGGGCGAAAAAGGAACTCGGCCGTCTGGCGTCCAGCAGGAAATAGAGTAATGGGGCCAGGGCCAAAGAGGCCAAGAGGGCCATTTTCAGGCCCTGATAAGAGCCCCGCCCAGAAAGAAGGCTGAAGGCGGCCCCCTGATTTTCCACCAGAACCAGATTAAAAAAACTGGTCACCGGTCGGACCTCCAGGAGCTCCAACTCCCGCAGGGCCAATTGCTTGGTCCCCAGATCCAGGGCCAAAATCAGAACCGCCCAGGGGATAATCCACCTTAGTTTTCGGCTGAGGCTTATTTTATTGATGTCAGATCGCACAGGTTGGCCAGTTTAGGTTCCAGAATTTCCAAGATCGGCAAAAAATCGGTTTTCCGCAAACTCAGAATTTCCCAGGCGGCCATGGAAATGGGCGGCACCAGGATATCGCCAGCGTTGCCAAAACCCTTGGCTCGGATGATGATGTCCGCCAAATGAACTATGGCCGAGCACTCAGGCTTCAACACCGCCTTTTCCGGGCGATGGTGAAAGCGCATCGGCTCGGCCAGGGACTCTGGCAGATTCCAGTGCTCAGCCAACCACTGGCCCAGGTCACAGTGGTTGTAGTCCAAAAGCTCGTTTTCAGCCTCATAAAAAAGAATGGGCCCCGAGGCGACTTTTTTCTGGACAATCTCCATTTCCTCCGGCAGGTTCAAGGCCAGGACCACTTTGCCCAGGTCATGCAAAAGCCCGGCCACCAGAATCTCCTCAGCGTCCTCGCGCCCCAGGATAGTGGCCACCGCCCCGGAAGCGGCCGCGCAGCCGATGGAGTGCTCCCACAGACCAGCCATGCTCTTTTGAATCATATCAAAAACCGAGCTCGTCAGGACCAGGCCCTTGACCACGTCAAAACCCAGGATAACCAGGGCCTGGGAAATGGAGCTGATCTTCCGGGACATGCCAAAAAAGGCGCTGTTAGCCATCCGCAGGACCTTGGCCGACAGAACCTGGTCCTGAGAGATGAGCCGGCCCACCTCAGCGGCTGAAGTCTCGGGATTTTCCACCATCCGGGAAATCTTAGCCACAATGCCGGGCACGGTGGGCAGATTCTTAATCCGCCGGACCTCTTTCTTGGCTTGAACTCTATCCTGAATCACTGGGGCCGACATGGCTTACCCTCGAGCCGGGGAGCCAGCCGGGCTCTCGGCGGGCGGCGGATCATCAGGGGGGGCGAGCAGGGCCAGAGTTTCGTCGCGATCCTTCTCCGCCAGAAAGATCATGGTTTTTTTCAAGGCCATCAGCACAGCCTGCCCTTTAACCCGGATAAATCTGGCCTCAAGCCCGGCCAAAAAATTTTCATAATCGGCCATGACCTCCTCGGCGGAGCGACCGTCAGCCTCCTCGATCAGAATGGTGTCTATATTCTGCCGGGCCAGCATCCGCAAAAGACCTTCGGTGACCTCGGCTCCCTGATTGGCCAGAAGAACCCCGTCAGGGCGAGTCAATTTCTCAGCCAGAACTTGGCCGGGGACGGCCTTATCAAGGGAGATACGCTTCACTGTCAGCTTTCCTTAAAATAACAGTCGCCGCTTGAGCCAGCCTCCTCGCGGCGAAGTTAATGGCCAGGCGAAAACAATCAGGTTGGGAGCGCGGGTCTTGATTGAGTCGAGTCAATTTAGAGCCGTTTAAAAAACATTAAGCAAAAAACAACTGAGCAAAACAAGTTGAATAAAACAGGTTGACAGATAAAGGCCACGCCCAAATTTCAAAAACCAGGTATAGCTTCAATTAGCCGAATTGAAACACAGACTACTTTAACATTATCTTTTATAAGGTTATTCTGTCAACCTGACCAAAAGAGAGTGAGCCTTGCGGGGCCCAAACCGGGTTGACCTGGCCCTTTAAAAAAACCTTATATTCTTTCCTAAAAACTTCCATAAAAATTTTTATTATCTAAAAATATCTTGATACGCTCTATATAATCAATAATAACTATAATTTAATATAAAAAAACAACTTAAATACAATATGAATAAAACCCTGGGTCTAGATTTTCACCACCCAATATAGTAAGCTTGACTTGGAGCTCGGCTCAACAGAGGCTTAGGCTGAAGTCTTCGGTCTTGCTCCCTAGACCTTGTTCCTTAACCTCGCTGATCCGACTGAGCGAGAGGCTTTGACCTCTGGGACTTTTAGTTCGGCGACGAGACCAGACGCGGCGACTTTAGGGCCAGGCCAGGCAGACCCAGAGCCACAGTCTATCTGGGCATTATACCACGACCCAAAACCTTTTTTGACCTTCTATTGGACCATTTTCGCGTTCCAATTCACATAGCCCCATGGGGCGAGGCTTATGGAAATTACCTGTGAAGAGTGTGGGGCCACGTTGCCCTCGGACAAGTGCCCTAGCTGTCATAATCCGGTTCCCCTCTGGGCTAAGCACTGCCCCCACTGTGGCCAACTGATGGCTAAAGCCCGCCCCAAAAGCGAGGCCAAAGCCAAAAGACAGTTATGCTCAGACGAAAGTTGTATTGGCATTATCGGGCCAGACGGGGTCTGCACGGATTGCGGCAAACGGCCCATTGGTTGAAATCAGCTCTTTTTGGACATTTTAGCTGAAATAACATTCAGTTTTTACTTATTATTTTCGTATTTTTAAGGCCTAATCTCTTCTTTTTAGGATAAGATTAAGGATTTTTATAATGCCAATATTGTTTATTATCGGTCTAATTATCGTCGCTGGCGGCTTGGTCCTGTTTGTTTCCTGGTTTGATTTTTTCTGGATTCTAATAAAGGCTCTGGCTCCTCTGGCCATCATCACCCTGGGTGGGGTTTTGACCTATTTTGGCTGGGAAGAGCGAAAAGATCGCAAGGGAGCGATCCTGGACTTCTCCTCGCCGGCCGAGGCCAGTCGCTACCAGGCTGAGGCCTTGGCTTACCAGGAAAGACTCAATAACCTCCAGGAAGAGGAGAATAAGCCCGAGGGGGATCTGTCTCCAGATAAACCGACCACTCCCCCAGAAAAAACCGAGGGCGAATCGACTGAAAACTGAGGGGAAAGGAAGGCAAAACCTTTCTGGCCCAAATCTCTGCCTGGGGACGAACCCCTTGAGGCTAAAAATTTTTTCCCAAGACTCTTTTTTTTCTTGACATGGTTTCGTTTTTAAAGTAAGATCACCGAACTTAAAAGTTTGACAAACTCAGTCAAATCCAAATTTTTAATATATTAGATCGCGCTCAACATCTACGTTCCTCAGTAGCTCAGTTGGCAGAGCAGGTGGCTGTTAACCACCGGGTCGGCGGTTCGAGCCCGTCCTGAGGAGCCAATTTTTTTGGCGCGCGATTCTTCAAAAGACCTATTTTTAAATCGGGAAAACCTCGCTAACTTGAGGTTTTCTTTTTTTTTTTTACACCTTGGTTTTCCTGGCCTGGCCCTGGTTTATGGCCCTCGCCCAGAGTTCACCTCGCCCCGCCTTAATCCCCCAGCTCGCGTCTGAGCCGCGGCCTTCCATTTGCCCCGAAATAATGACGCCCAGGCGGTGGAGCCCCCCGTGGAGACCCGGAAGCAAGGGGCGAACTAGTCCAGGACTCTCCCCAAAGCCTCCGTCGGCGCCTAGCCTGACCGGCCAACCCAGCTCGCCCCAAGCGGCCTGGCAACCAGAATTAAAAAAAAGCACTTTCTGAGGAAAAACTGGGCTGGACCCTTAAAGTTATTCTTGGAATTGGCCGATAAGTAAAGATAGCGAAGAAGGCCAATTGGCCGGTCGCCATCTCTCAGCCGGGGAGGAAAAAAAATTGAGTTACTTGAGCGCCTTGGCCTCCAATGGGCTGTCTGTTGGTTTAAGGCTGTACGGGACCAGGCCAAGCGGGGTTGCCCGGTCGGAGGAGCTCGCGATCCCTGAGGAGTCCACATGTCCTCAGGCCGAGCCAACCAAACCGACCGAAAAAACGAGCCGGGCCGAGCCGGTTCCTCTATCTCCAGAGGAACAGGCCCTCGGTCGGGCTGAAGCGGTCGCTCAGCTGGCCTCGGCGGGCTCCCTGGGAGTTCTCCAGGAAACCCGGGCCGCCCGTTCCGAAAAAAAGAGCTCCGGCTCAGAGGATCAGCTTTCTGAGGAGGAAAAAGTTCGTGGCTCCAAGGAGTTGACCGAGGAGGAGAAAAAAGTTGTCGAAAAACTGAAAACCCGCGACCGGGAAGTCCGAGCCCATGAGGCGGCCCACGTGGCGGCCTCGGGCGGATTGGCCGGAAGCCCCACTTTTGTCTTCCAGACTGGCCCAGATGGAAAACGCTACGCCATTGGCGGGGAAGTCTCTGTCCAAAGCCCAGGGTCCGATGACCCAGCCCAGGCCCTGAAAGACGCTGAGGCTATTAAGAAAGCCGCGGAAGCCCCGGCCAGCCCGTCCAGCCAGGATCGGGCTGTCGCCGCCGCCGCGGCCGCGGACATTGCCAAGCTCAAGGCCCTGGAACAAGAAGAGAAAGAGTCAGACCAAGACGAGCCGAGCCAAACCAGCCTTCTGGCCAGCGATGATTATAGCTCCCCAACCGAGCCCCAGGGTTCGGGGGTCTTTAACGGGGAGACCATCAGCCAAAAAGCTCACCGAGTCTACGAGGCCGTCAAAAACAGCCTCAACGCCACCACTCGCCCAGTTTTGGCCAGAATCTGAGCCCTTTTTTCATTTGCCCTTGAAACCCAGGCGGCTCACCCGCCTGGGTTTTTTTGGTCCGCCTGAGCGAGAAGTTAGACTCTTTTCCCAAAAACAGAAAACTTTAGATGCCAAACGTTATTATCTGGTTATTTCAAATATAATATTCGCCAAATTAAATCAATAAAACATTTTATATGATAATATTTTATTAATTATATTATATTAAACTAAAATTAGCAAAAAAAATAATAATAACTAATTTTGCGGATGGCGACCCGTACGCTGCCAAGTCGCTTTTAGAAAGACGGCGGTAGCGAAACTCATGATTGATTCTCCTCCGGTGAAGTCTCGGGTTCCGGGGCAGGCTCAGGGGCAGGCTCGCCCTCAGCCTCGGCCTTAGACTCCACTTTGGCCAGGGGGTCTTCTTCGGGCAGCTCCAATCCCTTGACCACGCTATGCACCGCGCTCCGGCGAACAAGTTTGAGCATATAGCGGACAATGGGGGGAACAGGGAGGCCGATTTTGGAGACGTTGTTAACTAGTGAGACTGATTCTGTTATTAAGAGCACAAATTTCAGATAGCTAAGAATTGGCAGGGAGATATTGCTGACCAGAAAGAAGGCGTAGTACGTGATGCCGCATAGGAAGATAACGAACATCTGGGCGCCAAGTTTCAGGAACCAGCGGTTGACATATTTTGGGTGAAAGGTTTTGGTCTTAATTGCCCGAATTACCCCGGCGATCAGGTCGAGGATCATGATAACCAGATAAATGTACAGGACAGTTACATCGGTGGTCGCGTAATGGACCATTAGAGAAGCTGGCAGAGCCAATAGGCTTTTCAGGTGAAAAGCGTAGAAGACCTGAGCCAGATCAGACGAGGCGTTTTCGTATATTTCCTCAACGGAAGCGGACGCGGACCACATAGCTTTGTCCTTTATAGGTTCTTCCGCGATTTGCGTCCACCGCAATGATTTATTGCCAAATTATTTAATAAACTCAAACAAAAATTGTACTAGAAAAATTGATTATTTACTATAAATTCAAATTTAAATTTCTATTTTTATGCAACGCACATTTTGTTAAAATTTACAGCCAATGATGAATCTGAACTTTACAACCAAGGAAGAAAATGTCTAAAGAGAGAGAGAGCGAAAAATGTGACACTATTTTCCTTGACCTGGGGTCAGGAAGGATCTAGATTGTTTCAGGCAAAAAAATGGCGGTGGAAACACAAAAACCAGGATAAGGTATTGAAAATAATAGTGATCTTTTTTTTTCGAGGTTAAAAACGGGAGTAAAAAATGATTAAGCCGTACGGACCCAAAGGGTACTCAAAGATTTATGACCTGTGGTTTGACATTAG
>JAISMU010000022.1 GCA_031276635.1 Deltaproteobacteria bacterium
GACGTTCCAGGCTTAGCGTGGCTGTTGTTGAGGTTAAATTTATTTGGGGGGCTCTGGAGTTCGCCATTTTGGGCCAGCTTTCGCTAATTTTTTTTCCAGAGCCAATATTCCTAATTGCCGCTCAGTCCGCCCCGACTAATTTTCCCTCCCCCGCCCGCGCGCTAAAATTCGCTTAAAATGGCTGACCAATGGGCTGAAAAAGTTCTATTTTCGCCCTATAATATTGTCCAGAGTGGGCCGGTCCGCCTTTCCGGCCAGAGCCCCAAGTCACCCCGTCGGGCTAGGCTATCTTTTGATTTTTTTTATTCTTTAGCGATGTTACTCTATTTTTGTGGCAAAACAATTATATGTTAGCCGCAATTTCAACTTAAAAGATATTATTTGAAGAAAGTATTTTTAGTATAAGTGATTATTGTGTAACTAAATTAGTTAAATATAAAGAGACGAAATAATTATTTTATATTTTAAATATAAATATAGTAATTATATTGTTTTTATTTATTAATACATAATAAATATATATTAACATTAAAAGTCAAAAAAAAAGAACATTGTAATAATAAATATTACCTAAATATTAATATAATCTTTCTTCTGAACAGGGCTCTTCTGGGGGCCGGGCCAAATTTAAAATTGCTGGCCAATTGTCGCGCTCCTTGACTGGGGCGGGTAAATTTAGTATTGTAAATAGAACTTTGGTATAAGGTCTTCTTGTCGTATTTTGGGGTTTTGTTATTTTTTTTAGTGATTTTAAGTAGTTAGAGATTTCAATCAGCTATACTATATTAGTTAGGGGCTTGACCGCCAGGCCGAGGCTCCTTTTTTTGAGGGCCGCCACATTTAAAGTTTTTTTGTTCGCTCCCAGGGAGTTTTCCATCATGCCCAACATTATAGAGTTGACCGACGCCACTTTTGACCAGGCCGTGACCGAGAGCGCCTTGCCTATCCTTGTGGATTTCTGGGCCCCTTGGTGTGGGCCCTGCCTGCGGGCCGCCCCGATTCTGGAGGAGTTGAGCGATGAGCTGGCTGGTCGGTTGGCTTTCGCCAAGATAAACGTGGACGATCACAATGACGCCGCGGTCAAGATGAAGATTGTCAACATCCCCTGTCTGATCATTTTCAAAAATGGCCAGCCGGTTAAAAGGATCGAGGGTTGCAAGGCCAAGAAAGACTATCTCAAGCTGTTGGAGACGGTAGCGTGAAATTCCCCGTGAAATCCTCATCGCGCGCCTGGCCTGGCCTGGCGAGTTGGTTTCTGATCGCGGTTTCGCTGGCCCTGCCGTTGATGGGTCTGACCGGCTGCGGGAAAACCATTAACTATGTCAAAAGTATCTTTGGCTATGGGTCGGACAACGAGGTTCTGGAGGGTGACCAGTCGGCCTCCCTCGCGGCCAAGGCTCAGGAGCGCATGGACGCGGACGACTACGCTGAGGCGGCCAAGATCTGGCAGCAGATCAAGGACCAATACCCTTACAGCCGTTACGCCCTGTTGGCCGAGCTCAAGCTTGGGGACGCTTTTTTCCTCAATGGCAAGTACATTGAGGCCTATGGGGCCTACCGCAGCTTTGAGGAGTTGCACCCGACCAATGACGCCGTGCCTTACGCCATCTATCAGCAGGGCATGTGCCACTACATGCGCATGAACGGCATTGACCGCGATCAGACGCCCACGCTTCTGACCATTCAGACCCTGGCCCATCTGATAGAGTCTTACCCGGAAAGTCAGTACTCGACCCTGGCCAAGGCTCGGATCGCCGAGGCTCAGAATAATCTGGCCGGTCATGAGTTTTACATAGGGGAGTTTTACTATAAACGCAAGGACTATCAGGCGGCCATGAACCGGTTTCGGGGTCTGATTGAGGCTTACCCTGACTCCGGCTATCATCAGAGGGCCTTTAACTATATAGCCATGTATCGTGATTTGGTGGCCCGGGGGGAGATCAAGGAGGGCAATCAGCGGGGTAGTGAGTACAATTCCCCGTTCACCATCTCCGACGTTACTAAGCCCCGGATGTAGCTGTCTTTTTTTCGCTTCCCTTGGCCCCGGCTTCCCTCAGGGAGGCCGGGGTTTTTTTTTTTTGATCGCTCAGGCGTCCGCGGGGAGGGGCTCGGGGTTGACCAGAACCCGGGTGATGGCCGGGCCATTACACGTGGCCACTGTGAACCTGGCCCCATAACCGAGCCAATGGTCGCCCGGGGTGGGGTTTTCCTCGAACTTGTCGGAGAGAATGGCCGCGAGCGAGCGATATCTTTCCTCCGAGTCCGGGCCCAGCTCCAGAGGCAGATGCAGGCCCAGCTCCTCCAGGGAGACCTTGGTTTGCACCAACACCGAGCCATCGTCCTGGTGAATAATGGCCGGCTCCTCGTGGTCGAACTCGTCCTGGATGGGGCCGACAATGGACTCCAGGACGTCCTCCATGGTCAAAAGGCCTTGCCAGCCGCCATACTCATCCCACACCAGGCCCAGGCGGGTTCGCTTTTTTTTCATCATTTCCAGGATGTCGTCAATGGGCTGGTGGTCGTAGATGTACAGGGGCGGGCGGACGTAGGCCTTGAGGTTATCCTGGGAGTTGACTTCCAGCAGGTCCTTGGCGTGGATAAAGCCGATGAGGTTTTCCTTGTGGCCCTCGTAAACCGGGATCCGGGTAAAGCCTCTTTCCATGATCAGCTTGATGGCCGCCCGCGGGGTCTCCTCGACGGAGATGCTGACCACCTTGGTGCGGTGGATCATGATATCGTGGGCGGTGCGGCGGTCGAGATTGATGACGTTATTGATCAACCTTTCCTCGGCCTCGTCGAGTTGGCCCTCGTCGCGGGAGTCGGCGATGATGAGTTTGATTTCCTCGGAGCTGTGGGCCTCGGAATGCGCGTGGGTCCCGACCCGGATGACGACCAGGATGGCCTGGGCCATGGCGTTTAAAATTTTCACCGCCGGCAGGAACAGGATGTGGAAGATCCGCATGGGGATGGCCAGAAAAAGGACCGTGGCCTCGGTGGAGCGGATGGACATGTTTTTGGGAGCCAGTTCCCCAAAAGTGACATGAACGAAGGTTATGAACCCAAAACCTATTACAAATGATATAGAATGGATTAAAGTTGGGTTGATTATACCTATAAAATTTAAAACAGGCAAGAACAAGGCGCCCACAAATGGCTCGCCCAACCAGCCCAGGCCCAGGGAGGCCAGGGTGATGCCCAACTGGCAGACCGAAAGGTAGTCCTCCAGGTTCCGCAGGCCGAAAATAGCCGCCTTAGCCCTGGTTTGGCCACTGAGGGCCAATAATTCCAACCTGGTGGCCCGGATTCGGACAAAAGAGAATTCGGCGGCCACGAACATGGCGTTCATCAACACCAGGCCCATGACAGCCAGAATCATGAGAGCTGTTTCCATGAACTGCGGCCTTTGGCTTTGACCCCGGCTTGGCCAACAGCCCCAGGGCGGCCCTTGGCGTGGGTTCAAGCCTTGGGGAAGGGCGAGTCGGGCGGGAGAATTCCGCCGTCTACACCTTAAATTTATTATATGATACAATTTCCAAGTTGAAAAGACAGGCCTTGGCCAAAGACCAGGCCTGGAATCCGAGCTCAAGCCTGGGCCTTGATTGAGCTTTTTTTCTGGGAGCTGGATTTCCTTTAGGCTTTTTGCCGAAAAGTCAGGAGGGCGACGTGGAGCTAGCTGGGCCGGAACAATTCATCTCAGGCCAGATCGCGGATCCGTTTTCATTTCTGGGAGCCAGGCCCGCCCGGCGAAATGAGCGCAGCGGGGTCCTGTGCCGGGCCTATTGTCCAGGGGCCAGGCGGGTCCGGGCGTTGTTGTCGGGCGGGGAAGTGGAGTTAAGCTCCCTGGGCGGGAAAGTGGCGGACTTTTTTGAGGGGTTCGCCGCTGTGGACCACAATTTTGAGCCTTACCGGCTGCGGGTGGAATTCGCGGAAGGGGAGAGCTCTTTTTTTGACGCCTACAGTTTTCGCCCGGTTCTGGGTGAGTTGGACCTGTTTTTATGGAATCAGGGTAATCACTACCAGATTTACCATAAATTAGGGGCTCATCCCCTGGCCCATCAGGGGGTGAGCGGCGTGGTCTTCGCCGTCTGGGCCCCCTCGGCCAAAAAAGTCAGCCTGGTGGGGGACCGCAACCAGTGGGATGGCCGGCGATTGCGCCTGCGGCCCCGGGGCTCCTCCGGAGTCTGGGAGATTTTCGTCCCCGGTTATCGGCCTGGGGACATCTACAAATTTGAGATAACCACCCAGGAAGATGTTGTTCTCCTGAAGGCTGACCCCATGGGCTTTCAGATGGAGCTGCGGCCCAACACCGCCTCGGTGGTGGCCGACCTGAGCTCCTACCAGTGGGGAGACAGCGAGTGGCTCGCCCGGCGGGCCCAGACTAACTTTTTAACCCAGCCGATGAGCGTTTACGAGGCGCACCTGGGCTCCTGGCGGCGGAACGCGACGGGGGACTGGCTCAATTACCGGGAGCTGGCCGACCAGTTGATCCCCTATCTCCTGGATCTGGGCTTCAATTGGCTCGAGCTCATGCCTGTGGCCGAGCACCCCTTTGACGCTTCCTGGGGCTACCAGGTCTCGGGCTATTTCGCGGTTACCTCCCGTTTCGGCTCCCCAGATGATTTTCGTTACCTGGTCGACAAATGCCACCAAAACGGGGTGGGCGTCATCCTGGATTGGGTCCCGGCCCATTTTCCCCGAGACTCCTTCGCCCTGGAGTATTTTGACGGCACCCATCTCTATGAGCACGCTGATCCCCGCCAGGGGCTCCACTCCGACTGGGGCACTCTCGTGTTCAACTATGGTCGCAATGAGGTCAAGAATTTTTTAGTGGCCAACGCCCTTTTCTGGGTTGATCAGCATCACGTGGACGCCCTTCGGGTGGACGCGGTGGCCTCCATGATTTACCTGGACTACTCTCGCGAGGAGGGGGAATGGATTCCTAATCGCTATGGGGGCCGGGAAAACCTGGAAGCCTTGGAAATGCTCAAGACCTTGAACACCAAGCTCTATGAGCTCTTTCCCGGGGCCATGACCATCGCTGAGGAGTCCACGGCCTTTCCTTCGGTCACCCGACCGGTCCACCTGGGAGGCCTGGGTTTCATGCTTAAGTGGAACATGGGCTGGATGCACGACATGCTTGATTTCATGAGCAAGGACCCCATCCACCGCCGCTACCACATGGAAAGGTTAACCTTCGCCCTTATTTACGCCTTTCACGAGAATTTTTGTCTGCCGCTTTCCCATGACGAGGTGGTTTACGGGAAAAAATCCCTTTGGGACAAGATGCCAGGCGATGTCTGGCGCAAGTGCGCCAACCTCCGGCTTCTGCTGGGTTACATGTATGGCGAGCCGGGCAAGAAGCTTCTTTTCATGGGAGCCGAGTTTGGCCAGCGTTGGGAGTGGGATCACAATTCCCAGCTCTCCTGGGACCTTTTGGGGTTGCCTGAGCACCAGGGCCTTTTGAGCTTTGTCCGGGATTTAAATTCCCTTTACCAGCGCGAGCCGGCCCTTTACAGCCTGGACTTCGACTGGCGAGGTTTTGAGTGGGTGGACTTTCGGGACGCGGACTCCACGGTGGTCAGTTTTCTGCGGCATGGGTCTAAGCCCGAGGACACGTTGTTGTTTGTCTTTAACTTCACCCCTGTGGTTCGGGAGAGCTATCGCCTGGGGGTGGCTCAGCCGGGCTACTGGCGGGAAATCCTCAACTCTGACTCCGAGATCTACGGGGGAGGCAATGTCGGCCTGGGCGGGGGGGCTCAAGCCACCTGGCCTGGCTCCCATGGTCGGGAGTATTGTCTGAGCCTGAGGCTGCCGCCTTTGGGTTTTCTGGTTTTGAAACGCTGACTCTGACTCGTTGATTGACGGGCAAAAAGTTTACAGGACGCGAAAGAAAGAGATTGCTGGATTCAGGACTGGCGATTAGTTGAGGCCGGGATTCCCGAGGGGAAGTGTCAAGGTTAGCGCCAGGGCCGGGTAGCTCTTAGGAAAAGTGGCAATTTTGATCTCAAAACTAATTGCCCGGGCCTAACGGTCAATCCTGGAAAAATTGGGTTAAATTGGCGGCGCGTCCGGTTACCCCAAAGAAATGATGGCTATGATTACGCCATTGCAAAACCTGTCAGCGCTCATTATCGACGTTGATAATATTTTACTCCTCAATTTCGGGGGTTAAGCTCAGACATAGGGAGTCTAAGGTTTCAGTCACGGATCCAATTTTACTCTCCCTTGTGAACGCTTACAGTTAATCCTGGAAAAATTGGGGTAAGTTGGCGGCGCGTCCGATTACTCCAAAGAAATGAGGGCTATGAGAGGGCCATCTCAAAACCTGTTAACTTTAATTAGTAAAGCTGCTCACATTTTAAAACCCTGTGAACGGTTACGATTTGGGGAGGGTCGCGAATGTCCCGTCAGGTCATCCAATGCGCAAACATCTTTTTCAGCCCCACCGGGACCACTCGAAAAATTGTCAGACACGTGGCGGCGGGGCTGGCCCTGCCGCCTCGCGAGCTGGATATGACCCTGCCCACCGCCCGGGAGCAGAAGATTTTTTTGGAAAGAGAGGAGCTGGCCCTCTTGGCTTTTCCGGTCTATGGGGGCCGGCTCCCGAAGATTGCCTTGGAAATCTTTAACCAGCTGCCAAATGGCCGGCGACCAGCCCTGGCTCTGGTGGTCTACGGCAACCGGGCTTACGAGGACGCTCTTTTAGAGCTTTTTGACCTCTGCGTTCAGAAAGGCTATTTCTTGGTTGGGGCGGCGGCTTTCATCGGGGAGCACTCTTACTCTCACGTCATGGGCCAGAACCGGCCTGACCCGGCGGACGAGGAGGCGGCCCACCAATTCGGGCTGTCAGCCCGGCATTGCCTGTTGACGGGCGACAAGGTTTTAAGCGACAAATCCCTTTTGGCCGAAGCCCATCGGCCTTATAGAAAATACTCGGCCAAACGCCCCATCAGCCCGGACACCTCCAGAAAATGCGTGGGTTGCCTCTTGTGCGTCAAAAGTTGTCCGGTCGCGGCTTTTGTGGATAACAACCCTCGCCAGGTGGATCAAGCCAAGTGCATCCTCTGCGCGGCTTGCGTGAAATTATGCCCGGAAAAAGCCAAAAGCTTTAACGATGATGATTTTACCGATGACATGGCGGTCATGGCCGCGGCCAATCTGGACCGCAAGGAGCCGGTGATCCACCTGCCTTGACCTGGGCTCAGACGTGGGGCCGCCATTTTTTGCCAACTCTGGCCAAATAATCCCCAATTTTGACAGCGTCTTTTTCCGCCTGGCCCTGGAGCCACCCCTGGTTTCAGGCCAGGGGAGGAGCGCTCCGTCCTTTGATCCAGGCGATGAGCTCGCGAAGGGACTCGATTTTTTCCGAGGGTTTGACTTTTTTGAGCCAACTCTTTAAGCCCAGGGGGTTGGCGCGGTAGGTCTTGGTCAGCCCACCCAGGATTCTGAGGTCCGTGTCGCTGGGAGAGGTCCAGATTCCCCCGAGGCTCGTGAACTTTTTGACCAATTCGGCGGTCGCCCCCCCAGGTGGGTCATCCTCGAAACGGATGATGGCCAGCTTGCGCGCGGGCAAGTCTCGGTCAATCCCGGACTGGGTCAACGCTTTTTTTAAACGGGTCTGGAAAGCGATGGGTTGGCTGGCCAAAATGACCCAGAGGCTGAGAAGTCGCTCTATTCCCTGTCCAGCTGGCTTGGGCCCGGGGTCCCAAAGAATAGATACCCATGGCTCCGGTTGCTTTGGGCTAGAGGCGGGGTCGAAGGTTATCATGGCCGAGTTTCCTTCCTCATCCCGGACGCAATAGGCCAGGATTTTGAGGGTCTCCGCCCAGACCGCCTCCACAATCATTGATTCTTTATACTGGTTGAGCTCAACCTTTTGACAATTGTCCTCAAAAATCTCCGCCACCGAGAGAGGCTTGGGGTCAGGCGAGGGGGGTATTTTGGGGTCTTCTGGGCCTTTAGCCCCTTTGTCCTGGCCAGTTGATGGAATTGGCTCAGCCTCACTCAGCCCCTTAACGGGGCTCGGGGCGAGGTCCTGGCTGGCCGGGAAATCGTCTTCTAGCCCCGGCAGTTCCTGGCACTCGTCGACTCGTTCCCGCGCCAGGCAATTATCCAGATACTGTTGGCAAATTCGAAGGATGTGCCGAGGATTGAAATGGCCGGCTAAAGGCTCAAAGAGTCGCGGCGGGAAGGGCCAGCTAGGATAGGGAGGCGTCAGGTTGTGAGCCTGAAAGGCGGGGGCCAGGCGGGCGGCGACAAGGGCGACCATATCCTCGAGCCGCGAGATGGCTACCAGGGCTGAGCAGGGCGCGTAGCGCTGGATGGAGGGTTTGAGGCCAAATCTATTCAGGGCCGAGTTCGAGTCCGGCAGCAGGCTTAAGATGGTGGTGGACTTGTAGGTTATGTTGATTAAGGCCCCCAGGCCGGCGCTGACCTCGTTCATGACGCGCTGGGCGGCGATGAGGGTGGCGTCCCGCTCCTCGGTCTTGGGGGCGTCCAGGATAACGGAGTAGAGCTTGATGATGGAGTCCAGCTGATCGATGGCCAGAACGGAGAAGGAGCCGTTTAAGGACATGAGCCAGCTGAGGCCCTGGATGACGATGACCGGGTCCATTCTGGGCCCGGTGAATTGGAGGGTTTTGAGGGTTCCGGGCGAATTGTCCAGCCCGCCCACTAACCACAGCCGACCGTAACAGGCTAAAGACTGGCTGCTGGAGCAGAAGTAGAAAAGGGCCCGAATGAGATCGGCGAACCGGTTGGCCTTGTCAAAGTGGGCGGCCATCTTATGCAGGCGCTTGATGGTTTCGAGGATCTTGGCCTTGAGGTATTCATAAGGAATCGTGGTCAACCATTGGTCAAAGTTGGCTGGCAGCCTTTCCCCAGGGCTCCGGGTGGAGCGCAAAATGTTTTCCGCCAGCCGATAAGCCTGGACCCGCCCGTCTGGCCCGGGAGCGGCCAGGGAATTCAACAGGTGTTCCACCATTGTGTCATGAAATGAGTTGACCGCGAGCATGTCCACCATCAGGAAGAACCCTTTCTTCTCAATGGTCTGGCGCCAGAATGAGCCCAGCAGATGGGTTTTGCCCGCCCCGGGATTGCCGAGAACAATCAAGCCCGGTAGTGAGTTCTGATCCGGGCTATTTTTGAGCTTACTCAAGTGCCGGTCAAATTTTTTCCTAAGCTCGTTGTGGATGCCGGGGATGTCGCCGGTGAGGGCCCAGACCCCCTGGGATTGCTGGACCCAGTTGAAATTGGCCTCAGCCAGGGCGGCCAGGACCGCCGGGGCTTCTGGGTCGAAGGCCCGGGAGCTCTTTTTGGGCGAGGAGTTTTCGATCGCGGGGGAGAGCTCCGGTTCCGGTTTCAAGTCCGCCCCGGCCAGGCCGGGGTGGCTTGGAGGCTGGAGTTCCGGGGCGGGACGCGGAATGGGTGGGCGCGTCATTTCCTCAATCTCGGGGCCCAGGTCAATATTGAGCTCGGTCTCGGGCTCGAGCTCAATTTTTTCCTCGTCCAGGCTCGAGTCGGTCAGGGTAGGGTTTGCCATAGTTTTCAGCCTAATAGTTTTCAGCCTAACAAGAAGACAGAGTGAAAGGCCACCCCAGCCAGTCGCAGGGCCGCGGCCTGATCCTCCGGGGTTATGGCCATGGGATCGACCATTTCAAAAAGAGCCAGAGCCTTTTGTTTTTGCAGCTCCAAAAGGGCCTGGTTGAGCTCCACCGCCGTGAGCTCGGGAAAATACCGGCGGGCCACCGTGAGTTTCAAGGCCCCGCCTGGCTCGGCCTCCCGGGCGGCGATGGTTTTCAGGCGCCGCAGAATAGCCGTCGCGGCCAGGGGAGTCTGGCTGGTGGCGGGCTGGGCTGGTGGGCCCGGGTCTGGGGCCTTGGTCGGGGCTATCTGGGCTGGTGGCTCAGAGTCTGGAGCCGGAGCCGGATCCAGGGTTTGGTCCGGCTCAACCGACAGTTCCGGGACCTCGGGTTGAAAAACGGCTTGTAGCCCCTGGGGGCGGTCCGCCAGGAATCTGGTCAGAGCCAGGGTTACGCGCCCCAGAATTGCCGCGCCCACCGGGCTTTGGCAGTTCAGGGGCTCGGGGTCAGGCGAGCCGAGCCAACGCCAACCGGCCTCGGTTAAGCTCAGCCAGAGAGCTTTGGCGGTTTTTTTGCCAGGTTTCTGGCGGGCCCGAGATTCCTGGGCCACCAGCCCCAGGGAGATGAGGACTTGACGGCGGCTCGCCGAAATAACGGGTTTAAGCTCGTCCAACCAGGCCTCGCCCCCCGAGCTGGCCAAGCTCCAGAGCCATAACCGCTCCAAGGGTTTGACGGCCTTGGGTGAATTGGCTTTGGCCGGTTTGACCGAGGGTGGTTTGTCTTGGGCTGACTTGTCTTTGGGCATGGCGTCTCCAGAATTTCGCCTGAGGCTTTTTTGACCTCCCCGGCCCCGGCCTCGGTCGTCAGGGCCGTGGAAGGTTAGAGCTCTCGGGCTAATTTGATCTTAAAGTTAACCAGGCGGGCGATTTTCTTGAGCTCCTTGGCGGGGTCAGCCAGGATCTCCACCTCAGTCAGCCGGCAGTGGGTAAAACCGGCCAGGGTCAGGAGATAGTCGCTCGCCCGATCGGCCAGAAAAGACTTCAGGCTTTGCCGGCGTTCCATCTGGTCAATGGTTATGGCCAATAAGCCGTTGGGCCAGATGAGAGTTGGTTGAACGCTTTGGCCGTCAATGGATACGGCTTTGTTCCGGTAAAACTTCTCCCGTAGGCTTGGCTTTAGCTCCAAGAGCTCCATCAGTTCCAGCTCAGCCGCCTGGCTGGGGTTTGGCTCGCCTCGATCCGGGTACTTGGGAAAAATCCACCGGGGTTTGTCCATGGGGCGGGCCAGGGCGCTCAACTGGCGATTGACCGCGGCCAAGCCGCGCCAGATCTCCTGGTTGGAGATCCGCAGGACCCGGTAACCCTTGGTCATCAGATGAAAATCCAGCCGGCTGGACTCAAGGTAGGGCCGGAGCCGGAGGTTTTCCTGGAACTCGTCCACCAGGATGGCCAGGAGCCGAGGCCCCAGAAAATTGACCCGGATAGGCCGGTTCTCCAGCCGCCCGACCAGGACCTGGCGGCGGTATTGGGCCTGGAGAGCCGGATCCTCGGCCAAGGATTGGGCCAGTTTTTCTTCCCAGGCCCGCTCGGAGTCATTGTCCGGGGTCGGCTGGCTAGAGCCGGCTTTTTTCTTTTTTTGAGGCAGGGGTTGGGCTTTTTCGGCCCAGGGTCGCAGGCTGGGGTCGCTTAAAAACGCCTTGGGCAAAAATACGGCCAGCTCGGTTTTGGCGATTCGGCTGACCTCTTTTAAGGCTCGGCCCCAGCCGGAGAAATCCCGGGCGGGGCTTTCGAGGCTGACCCGGTAAGCCAGAACCCGGATTTGAGAGCCCAGGGCCAGGGAGAGTTGCCAGATCTGGCCCTGGAGGGAAAACTCCTCGCCCAGAATGGGTGAGAGGCCATTTTGGGCCATTTTGATGGCTTTCAGGAGCCACTGGAGATTGAGGCCCGGGTTAGCCTGGGCTAAATTGATGACCCGGGCGCGCGAGCTCTCGTCCAGGGGCAGGCGGAATTGGGCCAGGTCCGGCCCCAGAGCCAGATCGTACCAGTCCGGCCAGATCGCCAGGGCTTTGGCGGCCAGAGCGTTTACTGAGTCGGCCAGGCCTTGGCTTTTGGTAAGTTCCACGCATTCCACCCAGACCAGGCCCTGGGTTTTCAGGTTGGTCAAAAGGGCCAGTTCCTCAAGGCTGATGGGCTCTGAGAAGAGGAAGTAGTCAGTTGGGTCTTTGGTGGGGCTCTTGGTGAACATGGGTTCCTGGGGTCCTGGGGACTCGGGGTCCTGACCTGGTTAGGGGAACGCGAAAACGCTCAGGGCTTTTTCGCCTTGAGCTTGGCCTCGCGGGCGGCCAAAAACTCGGCGGCCAGCTTTTCCCGGCCGCGGTCGGTGGGGCGGTAATATTTTCGGCCAACCAGCCGCTCCGGCAGATGCTCCTGATCCACCACCGCTCCCTCATGGTCATGGGCGTACTGGTAGCCCCGACCGTAGCCAAGCTCTTTCATCAGGCGCGTGGGAGCGTTGCGAATACTCAGGGGCACGGGCAGCGGCCCCAGCTCCCGGGCGTCAGTCCGGGCTTCCCCAAAGGCCACGTAGACCGCGTTGGACTTGGGGGCGCAGGCCAGGTGCACGGCCAGGTGGGCCAGGGCCAGATCCCCCTCAGGGGAGCCCAGCAGGCGGTAGCTGTCCAGGCAGGCCGAGCCCAGCATCAGGCCCACCGGATCGGCCAGGCCCACGTCCTCGGAGGCGAAACGGATCATTCGGCGCAACAGGTAAATCGGGTCCTCACCGCCCTCCAGCATCCGGGCCAGCCAGTAGAGGGCCCCATCGGGGTCGCTGTCCCGCAAGGACTTGTGCAGGGCCGAGATGAGATTGTAATGCTCTTCCCCGCCTTTGTCATAGCGCCAGGCTTTCTTCTGGACCGCTTCCTCCAGGATGGGCAGGGTGATGAGCCGGCGCCCCTCGCTGTCGGCTTTGACTAAGCTTGTGGCCAGTTCCAAGGCGTTAAAAAGGGCTCGGGCGTCCCCGCCGCTGCTGCGCCAGAGAAACGCCTCGGCCTCCTCGGTCAGGCTGGCTTTCTGGCGACCCAGGCCCCGGCTCTCCGTGAGGGCCTTGTGGGTCAGCTCGCGCAAATCTTCCAGGCTCAAGGGCTCCAGGACCAAAACCCGGGTCCGGGAGATGAGGGCCGGGATGATCTCGAAAGAGGGGTTTTCCGTGGTAGCCCCGAGCAGGGTGATGAGGCCGTTTTCCACGTGCGGCAGGAACGCGTCCTGCTGGGCTTTGTTAAACCGGTGAATCTCGTCCATAAAAAGGACTGTGGCCTGATTGTTGATTCGGCGCCGGGCTTGGGCCCCGGCCACCACCTCGCGCACATCCTTGATCCCGGCCAGGACCGCCGAAAACTCCACAAACTCGGCTTGGGCTCGCTGGGCCAGCAAACGGGCTAGCGTTGTCTTGCCCACCCCCGGTGGCCCCCAGAGAATGAGGGAGGTCACCTGGCCTTCCTCGCACATCAGGCGCAAGAGTTTGCCCGGCCCGACCAGGTGGGCCTGACCCACGTAGTCGTCCAGGCTGGTTGGCCTCATTCTCTGAGCCAGCGGGGCCCAGGCTCTCTGGTTGCCCTCAGGGGAAGTCACGGTGTCCTTTGCCATTTATGTCCTGGCCCGTTCGGATCTCTGAGGCTTGGGCCGGTTAGCCGAGATCGTTTTTTTGTCAGTAAGTCATTAAGAAAGATGTGATTTTGCGTTAAAATTTAATTATTATAGCTTTTTTAAATAGTTTTGGCGGGGCCGGGATAATCCTTAATCATCAGCCAGAGATCCTTGGCCCGCCGGATAAGATCTATCAAGGAACCATCATTGTTGATAACCACGTCGGCCTGGCGGATTTTTTCAGAGAAAGGCAATTGGCTTTGCAGCATTTTTTTGGTCAGCCCCCGGGAGCGGTTGGGGTCGCGGGACCTTAAGCGCTGGTACTGGGTTTCCCAGGAGGCGAAACAGACAATGACCGGTCGGAAGAGGCTGTTTAAGTTGGCCTCAAAAAGGAGCGGCACGTCAATGATGACCAGGGGGCTGGCCTGGAGCTCGGCGAGTCGCCGTCCCATCAGCTCCCAGGTCAGGGGATGGACGATGGCCTCCAGAGCCTTTCTCAGGTCAGGTTTTTTAAAGATTATCTCCGCCAGCCTGGCCCGGTCCAGGCTGTTGTCCGGCTTTTTGGCCTTGGGCCCGAAGAGTTCCAGGGCCTGAGCCCAGCCCGGGGTCTCAGGGGCCAGAGCCTCTCTGGCCAGGCCATCAAAATCGATCAGTTCCGCCCCAAAGGCTCGCAAAAGCTCGGCCACCGTGGTTTTGCCCGAGCCCATGCCCCCGGTTAAGGCCGCCCGAACCCGGCCTGGCTGGCTTTGGAGGGCCTCGGCCCCCACCAGGGCCCAAGGGGGCGGGGGCGGGGCCTCCGGGCGGCGGGTCAACTCCGGGCGGGTCTCGGCCATCTTAAAAACCAGCCACGATTTGGGGAAAATCTTCCGGTCGCCGTAAAATGGCCAGAGCTCCCCCCGCCAGAAGCTCTTCCTCGGGTCGGAATCCCCAGGCCACCCCAATGGGTCGGCAACCCGCCCCTTTGGCCGTGGCCATATCCACTCCACTGTCCCCCACGTAAAAAACCGCCTCGGGCCTGGCTCCCAGCGCCTGACAGATCGACAGGGCCCCGGTGGGGTCCGGTTTGGTGGTGGCCCCGGGTTTGACGCCCAGAATCTGGGCGAAGAGGCTGGGGAAAAAATGGTTAACCACTTCCAAGGTGTTTTCGTGGTCCTTGTTGGACAAGACGCCCAGGGCCCAGCCCTGGTCAACCAGGCCGCGCAACAGCTCCGGCACGCCCTCGTAGGGCCTGGTCTTGTCGCATTGACGCTGGGCGTACTCTTTTTTGAAATGGGCCATTATTTGGGCCCGGGTCTCGGGGTCCCGCCGGCTCTCCGGCAGGGCTCGCTCGATCATCTTGGCCATGCCATTGCCAACCATGGGTCGGTACCCGGTCAGGTCATGAGTTGGCAAACCCTGGGCGGCCAGGGCCAGATTCAGGCTGTCGGCCAGATCCGGGAGAGTGTTTAAAATAGTTCCATCCAAATCAAATATGGCCGCTAGGGAGGTCAAGAGCTCGCTCCTGAAAATATTTTGTCAAATTTTACAAGGAAAAGAGGGGAAAAGCCAGAGACGCCGCGTTCAACCTTGAGCCGGGAAAAATATGGGATCTGGCCCGGCCGGGGATGGAAAACCAAAGGGCCCGAGACGATCCGGAGATCTTCTCAGGCCCCTGGTCAGAGCGCTTGGTTGAGAGGGGTGGCCAAGGCTTAGTTAGCGGCCGGGGCTGCCTCCGCGGCAGCGTTGTCAGAGTCGGCCTCCCCCTTGGCGGGCGGCTCAGAGTCGTTCGCTTGGCGCCCTTCGTTAGCGTCAGCCGCGCCGCTGTCAGTCGGGTTATCGCCAGCGGCTGGGGCGTCGGCCGGGGGCGTGGTGGTGGTGGTGGTGTCGGTCGGAGCCTCAGCCGCGGGAGTGGCCGGGGTCTCCGCCGGGGGCGTGGCGGTGGTGGTGGTGTCGGTCGGAGCCTCAGCCGCGGGAGTGGCTGGGGTCTCCGCCGGGGGCGTGGCCGGGGCCGGGGCGGGCGGAGTTGGCTCAGGCTTCGCGGGCGTGGTGGCCGGCGGGGCGCTTGAGGGGGCCGGGGCGGCTGGCTTGGGTGGCTGAGGCGGTTCGGGGTCACCGGTACAAGCCATCAGGCCCAAGGAGCCGAGGGCGACCAGAGCCAGAACTAAAATTAAATTTTTTAGGATTGGGGATTGGGGCATGTTTGAATTTCGCTATTCCCAGGCCAAGCCCAGGCGCTAAGCGAACCTCCTTTCAAAAATTGTTAATTTAGGCGGGAAAACCCGCCGGTAATATCTCCAGAGGAAAAAAAATGGGCTCCTGAGCGGGGGCGAGTCTCGGGGCTGGCTGAAAAAAAATCCACAGAAAAAGCCCAGGTTAGTCGCCTAAAATTTTAATTCGCCAAGCGAGCCATTTTTTCCGAGCCAGGACCCAAAAATCATTATTTTTAACACTATAGGGGAAGTTGGGATAAAATACAAGTTTTGACGCCCTCGCAATAAGTCAACTTTTCAGAAATTACGTTTGGTAACATCTTGAAAACACTGATTTAATTTTAGGACAATTTTTAAAAAAACAGGGTTTTTGCGAAGGTGTCAAATTTTGGCCGATGGGTAAAAAATATCGAAAAAGAGATAAACGTATAATAAAATAATACTGTAAATAAATAAAAATTTAAAATTTTATGTTTTATTAAATTTATATTTTTCATTATTTATATAAATAATATAAGATAATTAAATCTATATATTTATTAATATTGAGCTTGACGTAATTAGCCGAAGTCGCGGCGCCAAAAAATTGAAATTTCCGACCACGCGGGTGAGGGGCGCGCTTATCTAATAGAGGAAAAAACGCCAGGAGTCTGATTAAGCTCCGCTCATGGGCGGATTCGGGCGTCTCAGGCTTTGGACTCCGATCGGCTGAGGGGCCCCATCTTCTCGGCCGGGCGGTTGAGTTGAGGGTTCGATCCCCGTTGTCCGTTCCGAATAAATATATAAATTCATCATTATGATAATAATATTTTATAAAATAGGTAAAACAAAAGACAAAAATTTAAATATTTTTTATTTATTTAAATTGATTTTCTGTTAGGTTATAATTGATTAGGTTTGAGGGACAGTCCAGCTTGGTCGCTGGGCCAGGGACAGAGGCAAGGATATTCAGGGGCGGGATTTCTGTTGGTGAGCGAGGTTAGGAAATAATAGAGATTAAAAATAAATATTTAGATTTATATAGTAATAAAATTTTATAAATTTAAACCTTTATTTTATATTTTGGCCGCTTGACAAGAGACAGAGGCTTTTGGTAAAAAGAGACTTTCAGGTTGAGGCGAGTGGTTTTAGCTTGAAAATTAGGCCAGCGCATTTGGTCCTGAGCGGACATAGCTCAATTGGTAGAGTACAAGCTTCCCAAGCTTGGGGTTGCGGGTTCGATCCCCGTTGTCCGCTCCAAATTTTTTTCTTTTATAATCAAATAAGACTTATAATAATCCAGAAAGCCTAAAATAATATTGGTTTTCTGGTTTTTTATTTTATAAGTAAAAAATTATTATTTTACATGATAATTAGTAAATGAATTTTAGTAAATAACTTTAAGATATTTATATAGAAAAATGGAATAGAATTATATATCAATCTGGGCTTTCAGCTGCTCTTTAGCTCAACCACCCGCTTGAGCTCCGCGCGAAAAGAGGCCGACTTTGAGGTGGGGATTTTTCCAAACATTTGTCAGGAAAAATTATTTGAGCCCAGTAACAATCGTGTTATAATCCCCAAAGTCTAATTTTTTCGTTATAGTCTGACCTTCGCGCTTGGAATTACGGTAAACGCTCATGAGGCGCGACCTCACCTTCTTGACCTGAAACTTGCAAAATTTTCCTAGTGATTTCGGTTAGTTAAGTATTTTTCTGGTTAAATTTTTTTGAATCGTCTGACGAGAAAATGGCCGCCAGAGAAGGTAATTTGGGGGCGGTCTGGATTGACGACTCAGGTTGGTCCTCGACCAAATTTTCAACTCGTCAGAGTGCCTTAAAGCCTCACAATTTTTTTTGTTCAGCTCAAATAAGTAATTTTTTTAATCATGACGTCGCGCGCGCCCTCTTCAAAAAACGCGTCGCGCAAATCGTTTTAGTCGTTTTGGCGGGCGGCTGTTTGATCCGGCTTGGGCGCGAGATCTATTTTGAGTTAGGCCAGACGATTTAAACTGATTAAATAACGATCCATCGTTTTTTACAGCCTGGGCGAGAAGAGCTCCTTTAAGCCTCTCTTGAGGTGTTTAGAACTTTCTTCCGGGGTCTGAGCTCTCTCCATCCAATTCTTTTTTCTGGATGTTTTCCGGGGGTTTTAGCGGATCTGAGGCGTTAGCGGGTCAAGTGGGAGTTTTGAGACTCGACCCTGGAGGTAGTTTATGTTGAAGTCGATGGCTTTAGCTTTTCTGGCTTTGTTTCTGTTGACCGCCCAGGCCAACTCGACTATTTCCGAGCCAGTTGTCAGCGACCAGCCTTTCTCGGGCCTTGAGCCAGATATTGAGGCTCAATCCAACGACCTGAGCGACCCCTTCTTTGGGCCCAAGGCCAAGGATGAGACCACCAGGCTGAATATTCTTCAGGCCCTGCATATCGCTATCTCCTCTATAAATGATATTTTAGGCTCTCATGACCGGATCGTTATTACTAATATCTGTGAAAATGTCTTGAGTAACTTAAATCAAAAAAATATTGATTATAACTATAAAATACTGGATTTGTATAATTCCATTATTTTAAGAGTTGGTAAGTTCAAGCTGGGCCAAATTGATCGAGACCGATTTCAATTAGCTTATGACCAAAAAACTCTAGCCGCTTTCATGAAGATCTCCAAGCGGCAAGGAATCCCCACTTATGGCTGGCTAACCGAGCTGGCCCCGGCCTTCAGCGCTGTTTTGTCGGATTATCTAGACTATGGCGTTAATATAACCAGTTACCGCAAGGCTCTGGGGCGGCCCGCCTGGGAGTTGAGCGTGGAGGAAGCCAGGCAGGTCCGGGAAAACCTGGAGGGCCTGCTGAGCCTCGCCTGGGCTTTATTGGAGCGCTACTCCGAGCCTGGGGACCCGAAATTGAGTCAGCGGTCTTTAACCAGATTTGGGGAGATTTTGAGCTGTGGCGATGGGGATCTGATTTTGCCTCAGCTTTTGGCCTTGGAAAGCGAGTTGGGTTTTTATCCCCCATATTGGTTTTATCGGGGTTATTACCTGGTGGCCAAAGGCCGTTTGCGCGAGGCGGCTCCTAACTTCGTCAGATTCGGCCAGGTCTGGCGGCCAGTGTTGTTTAAAGATGGCATGCGGGCGGACGCGGCCAAGTACTGTCTTCTGGACGCCCTCTATCGTCGAGATAAGAAAGAGGAAAAGAGGCAGGTGGAGCTCATCGCCGAGCACGCCGACAAGGATGGTTGGCTCAACCTGCTTTTGGCCGGCGTGGTTTACGACGAGTTGGGCGACCAGGAAAAGGCCGTGGATTGCTTTCTGGCCAATCTGGATAATGGCCGGGGCCTTTTAGCCAGCGCCTTGGGCCTGGATTACATCCGCCAAAAAGGTCAGGCCTCCGAGGGCCTCAGGGAGTTTATGGAGTTAAAGGCCCACTACGACCATGGAACTCGAGAGACCACCATCATCAGGGAAAACGCCGAGCGGGGCGATCCCATCGCTCAGTATAGTTTGGGCTTTCTGTGTCAGTCTGGGGTGACCATGGCCAAGGATTTGCCACAGGCTGTCAAGTGGCTGCGTCTGTCGGCGGCTCAGGGTTTCGCCAGCGCCCAGAGTCTGTTGGGGTCGATGTATTACTCGGGCGAGGGGGTGCCCCAGAATCGGGCCGAGGCCGCGAAATTGTTACTTCAGGCCGCTGACCAAGGAAATGTCTCCGCTCAAGCCCAACTGGGGCGGATGTATTTCTCGGGGGTGGGCGTGCGTCAGAATAAGGCCGAGGCCGTCAAGTGGCTGCGCCTGGCCGCGGAGGCTGGCGATCCTGAGGCCCAGTTCGCTCTGGGGGGCGTCTACTTTCGAGGGGACGGGGCGCCCCAAAACAAGGCTGAGGGCCTGAGGTGGTGTCATCTGGCCGCCGAGAAGGGCTATGTGGACGCCCAATACGCCCTGGGCTCGGTGTATGACCGTGGCGATGGCGCGCCTATGGATAAGGCTGAGGCGGCTAAATGGTTTCAGGTGGCCGCCGAGCAAGGCCACGCCAAGGCCTTGGCCAGACTGGCGGGCTCCACAGAAGTGTCCTCACTTTTAAGCCGCCGGGAGGAGATTGACTGAGCCCGGTCGGCCAACCGGGTCAGAGAGCCGGGGCGATGGGAGTCCCGCTCGGTCGTGCGGCTCAAATTTTGGAGCTCTGGGTTTAATTTCTGGCTCTTGGACTGGCCAACCCATATTTTAAAAAAATTGGATATTTTACAGTAATTCCATTTTTTTAATATAGATATAGTTATATATACTCTAACGTTTCTGTAAATTAACAGTAATATTCTCTTCGCCCCCCGCGCTTAACCTCTATATACGCCAACATCTCTACTGACGAAATGTCTTAGCCGCCCAACCTCGCCCGTTTTACCTCCAGAGTTACCTCATCTCAACCTCAGGCCGGAGTTTAGCCCGCCGCCTGGAGTCTTTATGTTGAAGCGAAGTTTCAGGTTTTTATGAAGCTTTCTGGCATTAAACTTGCTTAAATACTCGCGGGAAATAGGAGTTGGGCAAAAAATGCCTGACCAAGGGAGGAGACCATGGAAAACGTGGAGGTCGAAAGCGGCCCGAGTTTCGGGTTGGTCCCGGAAATAAGCCAGGTATTGGAAGGGGAACGGCTGTTCGCCGAGGGGCGCTCTGAGGAGGCCCGGGCCATGTTTCAGGCGGCGGTGGATCTCTGTCCAGGCAATGTCCAGGCTTGGAACAATCTGGCCGTAGCCTCCCTGAACGTGGATCGGCTGGATGAGGCGGAAAAGTGTCTGAAAAAGGCCTTGGAAATTAAGCCTGACTTTTTTGAGGCCCGCTATAACCTGGCCGAGGTCCACGCCATGTCCGGTCGTTGGGCCAAAGCGGCTAAGGAATTGAAAAAAATTTTGGAGCGGAAGCCTGATGATCTGCCCACAGTCAAGAGACTGGCCCAGGTTTACCTGGAAATGGGCGACACCGTGGCGGCCAAGGCCATATTGGATGATTCCGATAACCTCGGGGCCATGCGGGCTTTCATTGACTCTTTGTGGTTGGGCATCAAGTTTTTCTCCATGGCCGAAGGGTTGACCACTCGGGGCCGGTTGGAAAATCTCCTGTTCGCGGTTTTAAAGCTCATTGACGGGCAGGACGGTCGCAGTCAGGTTTATCGCCTGGTAGGGCAGGATCCTGTGGATGGTCGTTCGATTACCCTGGAAAATCTCACGGAGCATTTCTATTACAAGGAGCCCAAGGAATTTCAAAAGGACTCCAGTCCTCACCCGGTGCAACTGATTTTGACTGTGGGCGAGAGCGCGGATTGGGACGCTTTTCACAAGGCTCTGAAAAACGAGATGCGCGCTGAGGGGGGTTGTTTGGGGGATTTCACCCAGACCAGAAAGATTCTCCGTTCCCAGGAGAGATTTCAGAAATATGACCTCCAGGCCACTTTGGACTATTTTCGAGCCAATGTCGGTCCCTGTGATTGTCATGTGCTTCGGGCCGTTTTGGTTTGAGCTCTGATGAAGAGGCTTTATCGTGACTTATAATCCTTATCGACCGCCGAACAACGCTTACGGGCCCAAGGGCGGCCAGGCGCCCGACCCGAAAGCGATTGAGTCCATCCTGGCCAACAAGTTGGGGCCCCAGGTCCCCAGAGGCCTGGAGATCCCGTTGGGGCCGCCGCCGCCCAAGGCCAACCCCGAGAGTCCGAGCCAGAGTCCCTCCACCCCCGAAGGGAATTTAGAGGCCTGTCTTTTATTGAACAGCTCTCCCACGGCTATGGGCTTTCAGAAAGCTACCCAACCCCAGGCCGCCAGCCAACCCACGCCGCCCCCGGAATACGACATGGGGCTTTACCGGGACGCCTATAGTCGCCTGGGCTTGATGCGCCTGGCCAATATCTGCGATCTTGGTTGCGGGGCCGGTAATTTCACCGGGGTCATGGTTCAGAAGAATCAAAGGCCCGAGGTCTATCTGGGCGTGGACAACAGTCACGCCCAGATATCCGTGGCCAGGGCCGCCTACCCGGGCTGGAGCTTCATTTATGGCGATTTCATGTCCCCAGCCATCCGGGAGCGTTACGAGCGCTACGACGCGTTTTTGCTTTTGAACGTCCTGGATTGCCTGGAGGATGACCTGGCCCTTTTGGAAATACTGCCTTCCGGGAAACCGGTGCTTTTTTCTATGCCCAGAAGCTCCCGGGCAGAGTCACTGCGTTTTTGTCCAGATAACTTTTCTTTAAAGGAAAGGTATGGCAGTTATTTGAGCGTCAGCTCCATCGGAGTCTATCGGTCCAAAGGCCTGGTTTACAGCATGGCTGTGGGCGTTCGCTGGTAAGGCCCTCGTCCGCGGCCTGGAGTCTCGGTAATTGGTTTGGGGAGATTTAAAGGTTTGTCGCCGCGAGAATTGGGAGGCGAGCGATGTTGACTGAAAAGAAAAGAAGTCAGATGGCCCGGATTCAAGAATTGGCCAAGGACTTGGACGTGGAAATTCTGGCTCACTTTTATCAGAGGCCGGAAATCAAGGCGCTTGCCAGTTTTGTGGGCGGGAGCCGAGGTATTTATCGGTGGGCCAAAAAAACCAAGGCCCAGACCATCCTCCTTTGTGGGGTCAGCTTTATGGCCGAGACCATTGAAAGGCTCAGGCCGGACTTGAATATCCTGGTGCCCCGCCAGGACGCAGGCTGCCCATACAGCCAGACCGTCACCGCCAACTCCATCTGGGAGATCCGCCGCCGCGATCCCAAAGCCTTGATTATCGCTGACTCCAAGGCGCCGGGTTCCGTCAAGGACCTGGCCGACGTCATGATGCCTATTGACATCGCTCCCGGTTATTGGAATAATAAAACCAATAACCGACACCTTTACATTCTGCCTGGCCAGAATCTCATGGCCCACGATGAGGTCACCTCTCGCTTGATCGAGGCGGTTTGCCAGGTTCACTGGCAGGTGGGAATTGAGGCTGTGGCCAAGGCTAAACAAGAGCGCCCTGACGCCTTGGTCGTGGTCAATGTTTTGTGTAACGATGAAGTCAAAGCCCGGGCGGACAAGGTCGGGGATAGCCAGGCCATCTGGGATTTCTGCGCCGACAATCCTCATCGCGAGTACATTGTGGTGGCTGAGGCGGGCCTGACTGAGTCCATGGCCTTGACCTGGGGCCATAAGAGGTTCTACGATCCAGGGGTGGAAATTTTCTGCCCCAACATGAAGCTGACCAACTTAAGGGACCTGCTGGCCACGTTGGAGTCTTATCAGTTCCGGGCTGGCTTGATTACCCGGTTTGGGGCCCGCTCCATGGGAGGTCAACTGAGTCATGATATACCTGGATAATGGGGCCACCTCTTTTCCCAAGCCGCCGGAGGTCATTAAAGCCATTAATGACGCCCTGGCGGCTCCGGCCAGCCCGGGCCGCAGTGGACACGCCGCGGCCTTAAACGCCTCCCGGACCATCCACCGGGCCAGGAAGAGCGTAGCTCGTCTTTTTGGCCTGCCGGACAACAGCCGTCTGGCTTTCACTTCCAATGTCACCTGGTCGCTGAACCTGGCCTTAAATGGCTTGGGCCTCAAAACTGGCGACCATGTCCTCTCCAGCGCCCTAGAGCACAACTCCACCGCTCGGCCCCTGGCCCGTTTCCAAAAGGAAATTCAGATTGACTGGGAAGTTGTCCCGCCTGGGCCAGCTGGCCTGATGCTGGCTGAGGACTTTCAGGTTAGGCTGCGCCCAGAAACCCGCCTGGTTGTCCTTAATCACGCCTCCAACGTCACTGGGGCCCTGGCTCCAGCCAAAGCCATCAAAGAGGCCATCGGGACAATCCCCCTGCTTCTGGACACGGCCCAGACCGCCGGGTCTCTGCCCATGGACGACTACGGTCAGTGGGCGGACCTGATCGCCTTTACCGGCCACAAGGGACTTTTGGGGCCTACGGGAACCGGGGGCTTGTGGATCCGGGAAGGCCTGGATTTTCGGCCTCTGGCGGTGGGGGGGAGCGGAAGTCGCTCCGAGAGTCTGGTTCACCCGGACTTTCTGCCCGACGCCCTGGAGCCGGGCACGGCCAATACTCATGGCTTGGCTGGCCTGGCCGCGGGGGTTGAGTTTTTGTTAAACGTGGGCCTGGACAAAGTCCGCGAGCATGAGATGGGGCTAACCCAGTATTTTCTGGAAAACATTGTTAATATTCCTGGGCTTTCCATCATTGGCCCGGGCCCGGGAGTCGCCAGCCGAGTGGCGACGGTCTCAGTGGTTCTGGAGGGCTGGTCATCCTCAGACTTGGCCGCCAGCCTGGAAAAAGGCTATGGGATAATGATCCGCTCCGGGCTGCACTGCGCGCCGCTGACTCACCAGTTTGTGGGCACTTTCCCAGGTGGGGCCTCGCGGTTTTCCATTGGTTACTTCAACACCTTAGAGGATGTTCAAACAGCGGCCCGGGCTTTGGCCGAGCTAGCGGCCCATACCGGCCATCGGGGCTGACTGGCGGAAATGGAGCTATGACTGAGGAAGCGGAAATCATCTTGATATTTTCCTCCAACACCAAAATCCTGAACGCGGAGGATCTTCTGGAGGAGATGAGTCTGCCCATCACCCTGGTGCCAGTGCCCAAGGAGGTTAACCCCAATTGCGGGTTGGCCATCAGTTTCGCGGAATCCCAGAAAGAAAAAATCATGACGGTTTTATTGGCCGCGGATTTAAAACCGTCGGTGGCTTATCGCCGCCAAGGCCAGGATTTCTCTGTTTGGGCTTTTGAGCCCTCAATCAATTGACCCCGCCTTTTTTGACCAGAGGTTTTTGGGCCACGCGCCCGATACCTCTGGTTTTAAGCCAGAATTCTCCCTCGGTCTTTAGTCTAAACGGCTCTCAGAAATAAGGTCATGGTTTAAGCTCCTTCGAAGGTATTTCACCTTTAGAAATAAATTTAAATTTTGGGAATTAAGCCAGAGGATGAATAAGGCTAAATTAAGGGCCCAACTTGCGGGACCGAGAGTCAGTTGATTTGACCTGGCCAAAATATAAAAATAACAAAGTCAAAAACTGACAAAGACCAGGCAATGATAGAAATAATAAATAACTTTTGAGCTTAAGGTTTTCACTGGTTAGCCTAACTCGGGAAGTCTAAGATTAAAGGCGTTGCCTATAATTTACCCTCATAAACGATTTCCTTTGATCGAGGCGACAGTGGGTCTGGACTGATTTTTCAAGTTCCACAGGTTAAATCTTTTGGGCGACAGATCCACATTGCCATTTCATTAGGCTCTGTCCAACCATTTTTGTCAGCCAACTTCCAACGAACAAAACTCTCTAGATGGCCCTCCAGAAGATTGGCCTCGCTGGCTAAAGTCCAAAGGATTTTCTGTCCATCTCTTTAATCAAGAGTAGTGAGTAGGGATCGAGTTTTGACCATAGTTATAAATTAATAAAGTAATAATTATAAAATTAAAATTATTCGAAATAAATTATCTAAATAAATTTTAAAAAGTATAAATTAAATAAAAATATAAAATCGCTGTTTAACCCCGGGCCTCCGGCTGATCGGGCCAGGAAACAAGGCGTAACTACCAAAAATCACTAAGAAAATTGCCCCCATGACGTCATGGATCTTGGCCGGCCAGACCGTAAAACAAGGGAGCCTGAGATTACCGTCAGCTCTCTTAGACCGCCAAGTTTCAGGTTACGGGCGTGAGGGCAAAAAATAATTTGTTTGACTTTTGGAGGGCCATGAGGTTAAGGCCAAATTGGGGAAGTCTATAATTATAATCATGGCCAAATTTTTATTGTCAACTGGGAAATGTTATGTTGTTTTGTTCAGTTGGAGGCAATGGTAAAGATTATAATCGGTTTAAGAGGACCGAACCAGTATTTAAAAAATAATTTCATAAAAGCCATCCATAATCCCGTTTGGCCAGGTCTATTAAGATGAAATAATAAAATTGGGAAAAAAGAATCGGTTGCCCTCCTAATTAAGGGTGTTTCCTCAGCTAGATAAAAATGAATATTTTCCTTAAAAGAAGTAATAAGCAAATATTGCCCAATTTGACTTTGGACAAAAGCAATTTTCAAAATCATTTTATTGTGGCTTAAAAAATACAATTTGTCAAGAACTAAAATTTCGTTGTCGTGGAGAAACTGTCTTATCGTCTTCAAGATATGGTTTTTGCGTTAAAAATCATTTATGAGACAAGGAGTAAAAGGAATTTGTCATTGATTGGCCAGACGAATATTGACAATCGAAATCGCTTTTGATAATCTGAGGATGGGTTTTGAAAATATTTGGCCATAGCCTGGGCTTATTTTGGAACAGGCTAAGGCTGCGGACAAGTTTTTAGTCCTGACTTGGATTAGAAAATACTTGAACCCCTAGCTTGGCCTGGCCAGCGGTTTGTTTTACGGCCTTTCGGTTTCCTTTCTTCCTCCGCGTAAATTGTCTTTTTTTTATCCCATAAGCGACCACAGTCTGACTATAAATTATAAGGAGGACAACATGCCAAAGATAGTTTTGTCATCTATTTTGCTTCTTGGCATGGTCGGTGTCTTGGCTCTCAGAGCCGACCACATTGAAAGAGTAATTGTGGTGGCTGTGGACAAAAGTTATCCGCCTTTTTCTTACAACGATTTAGAGACAAATAAAATTGAGGGAATGGACGTGGAGGTTGTTTCGTTTCTTTGTCGGCAAGTTGGCGTGAGTTGTAAATTTGTTGGCAAAGATTTTGAGGATACATTCGCGGATCTGGAAAACGGGAAAATAGACATGATCTGCGCCGGTCCAGGCTTGAGAGTGGATATGGGATCTCTGTTTCTGAGCACTAACAGATATTACAGCGCTTCCAGCGTTTTTGTGGGCCTAAAGGGAGCGGTCCAAGGGACTAGCCTCAATGATCTTCAGGGCCTGCGAATCGGAGTCATCCGTGGCTCTATTCATCACGGGTATATCGCCGCAACCTATAAGGAAAATGTTAAGGAAAAGAAATATTCAGACTTTCAGGATGTCATGACCGCCTTGATTCTTAATGATATTGACCTGGCGTTTGTGGATCTCATAGCCACTGATCACTTTCTTCGTTCTGACACAGATTTGTCATTTGATGTTTTCGGAGGGCCAGTCAACATAGGCGATGGTGGTTACTTGATAGTCCGTAATGATGACTTGGAATTGTTGAATAATTTAGATAACGAAATTATTAGCTCCAATTTTGACAAGAATTATGAGGATATCAAATCGAAGTATTTTGACTTTTATATTTTCTGATTCTTCAGATCTGGACCTAGACAATATGGCTAATTCCTCAGATAGAGATGAGGTTAATATAGATGACCGGTGAAGAAAATATTATCGACAAAAGCCCAAAAAAACATTGGCAAACCGGAGTTTTATTCTTTTTCGGATCTATGTTTCTGGTCATTGTGGTTTTTTTGGTATTTTTCAGTCAGAGGGAAGTTGTCCAAATACAAAAAGTTCAGGCGTTGACCACAGAGATTTACGCCACGAGCCTGCCAAACCTGGTTGATAATCAGAAGATTCTTTTGAAAGTGGAATATTTAAGGCATTTGGCCCATCGCGCCTATTATTCCGACGATCCTGACACCCGGCGCGATTCCCGGATTAAGGCTAGAATCATCGCGGGTGAGAGATACCTTCACTCCGATAAGTTAATTCGGGACAAGGTCCTTTCCATAGTTAACTTTATAGATGAAATGGCCAGTGTCAGATCTTCCATGTTTAAGCTGGAAAATGACTTTATAGATAACGTCGCTAATTATATCTTATTTTTAGAGGCTGTCGACGACTATATTGATAATGAGCCTGGTCGTCAAAAGGTCAAAAACTTTACTAAAATTTTTCTCAAATATAGTATAAACAGGTCAAAAACTAACAATTATACTATAATTTTTAATTTAGTTAATAACAATTACCAAATGGTTAAGTCGTTTTTAGTCAGTAAACTCAATTCCGATAGCCATTTAAGAGAGATAAGCGAAAATGGTGAAATCATATTCTCCGAGTTGGCTTCTCTGACTCAAAAGCTGACTGGACTGGTCAATGAGCTGGATCAGGCTCAAGAAAATGTTGATAAGCTCTCCAGGAGTCTAATCATAATCGCTCGGGCCAACGTGGAGGGGATGGTTAACAAGAGCCTGGACTCCCTTACTCAGGCCAATGAGCGGATTTTGTCCTCCACTTACGGGTTTCTCGTCGGGATGGGGGCCTTGACTCTGACCTATTTTCTGGGGGTCTACTTTTTCATCTCCAAACCTCTACGCTGGACTACCACCAAACTCGCGGATATTCAGAGCAGGCGCCTGGACTCCCAGGCCCCGCCCATATTCATCTCCGAGATCGCCACAATCGCCGATTTGTTGAACCGCTTCGGCTCTCAATTGGCTGAGCTGTATCAACGGTCCTCCCAGCTGGATGAGGTTAAGGCCAAAAGCAATGATCTTCTCGCCATCACCAGGGCGGTCTTCAGATCCTCCATGGAAGGTTATATCATCTGGAACAACCGGCGCGATTTTATTGACGTCAATCCTCGGTTTTTAGAGTATTTGGGCCTGGAGAGCGCCGAGCCTTTTAAAAACGATCCCGGTCAGTTTGGCCTGTCGGTTGATTACCTCAATGAGTCCCTGGCCAAGGCCGAGGAAATGGGTCGTTTTTGGGAAGAGGCAGAGCTGGTGAGCGTCAACAAGGAGATCGTGCCAGTCGAGATTACCCATTTGCCGGTGAATCTTCGAGACTCCATCAGTCTTTTGTCATATGTCCGGGATTTGCGTTCCCGCAAGAGGCACGAGCTTTCCCTGCGGCTGGCCAAAGAGGAGGCGGAGGCGGCGGCTCGGGCCAAGAGTCTTTTTTTGGCCAACATGAGCCATGAGATCCGCACGCCCATGAACGGCATCCTGGGGTTGGTTCAACTTTTGCTCGGCACGGAGCTGGATTCCAGTCAGCGCGACTATTTAAGCCAGATTCAGACCTCCACCCATATCCTGCTAAAAATCATCAACGACATTCTGGATTTTTCTAAAATTGAGGCCAATCACCTCAAAATAGAGGAAATTGACCTGGATTTGGAGAGCGTATTGGGGACAATCCTGGACTTCAACTACCCGCAGGCTGAGTCAAAGGGGGTGGAGCTGGTTTTATGGATGGAGCCTGACCTGGGTTGGGGCTTGAAAGGCGACCCAACGCGCCTGAGCCAGGTTCTTAATAACCTCGTCAGTAACGCCATCAAATTTACCGAGCGTGGCTATGTTTCCATCAAGGTGGAAAGAGATCCCGATAGGCAAAACGAGCGAATTGACCAGGAGGTTTTAACCTTTGAGATTGCCGACACCGGCATCGGTTTGAGCCCAAGCCAGGCGGAGAGTTTGTTTTCCGCCTTTACCCAGGCCGATACCTCCACAACCAGAAAATATGGTGGCACTGGTCTGGGGTTGGCGATTTCCAAGCGTCTGGTCGAGATGATGGGCGGGGAGATCAAGCTCAAAAGTCAACTGGGTCAGGGAACGACCATGATTTTCACTATTCCTTTCGCCCTCAACTCCGAGGACAAGACTCCGTTGACCGCCTCTTTTAAAGGGTTTGAAGCCTTGGCGATAGTTAACAATAACTACGTCATGGATAATTTGAAAAGCCATTTGCTAAATCTGGGCCTTATCCCTCAGGTTCTGAATAATCCTCACAAGCTCCTGGAGATTCTTCAAATTAATCCCAAAGGCTATTTGGTCCTGCTGATGGATTTTTGTTTCTCCAGGTATCCAGGTTTTTTGGCCAAAATCAGGGCCTTGGCTCCCAAGTCGACTTTGCCGATAATCTTTATCGCCACCCCCTCGGCTTATCTCACCCCCTTGGAAGAGTGGCCGGAATTCCAGGCGGTGGTGGTCAAACCCATTTTACCAGGCCTTCTGGCCAAGGCCCTGACCACGGCTTTGCTCAATCCCAAAAATGACCAGAAACGGCGGAAGACCGTCACGCCTGCCTTAGCCATTCCGGATCTTAGTGGTTATCGGATTCTTCTGGCCGAGGATAACGAGGTCAACCAGCTGGTGGCGGTAAAATTTCTGGAAAAGGCTGGCCTCATAGTCACCATCGCCAATAATGGGGCCGAGGCGGTTAATCTTCTGGAGAAGGAAAGATTCGACCTCGTCTTGATGGATATTCAGATGCCGGTCATGGACGGCTTGGAGGCCACGCGGCGGATTCGGTCCAGGCCGGAGTTGGCTGATCTGCCCATAGTGGCCATGACCGCTCACGCCATGGCCGGAGACCAGGACATCAGCTTGGCGGCCGGCATGAGCGCCCATCTCACCAAACCCATAGATTTCACGGCCCTTTTTCAGACTTTGCAGGTTTTTTTGAGCCCGCTGGCCAACAATTCCTCTCTTTCCGAGCCTACTCCGCCCAAAAGCGATAGTTTAGCCGTTTAAGGCTCGGCTCCGTTGGCCTCGGCCAATCCACAAAAGGGCCTGGGCCACGACGGCTAGAACCGGGAGCTCAATCAAGGGTCCAATGACCAGGGCCAGGGCGATTAAAGGTTGAGCCGGAAAGGCCACAACCGCCACCGCCAGGGCCACCGGAGAGTTACGGGCCAGAGTGGTCATGGTCAGGCTTACTGAGTCCTCGTGGGAAAACCTGCCCAGAGAGCCGGCTAGTCGGCCGACAAAAAAGTTGATCCCAAAAAAGAGGATGACCGGGGGGAAGAGAATTTTGAATTGAGTGGGATTATCCCAGACTTGACGAGCCTCTGAGGCGAACACGCAAAAAATGGCCAGCCACAGAAAAAGAAAGACGCCATGGGCGAAAAAACGATCCAAGCTTTGCCTGATCGGGCTTTGAGCCTGAATCAACCATTTAATCAGCAGGCTGGATCCCAGAGGCAGGATCACGGTCCAGAAAACACTGGCCGCCAGAGGCTCAAGTTGGACTGAGCCTGCCAGGCCCGCGAAGATCAGTAGGTAAAACGGCAGCAGAATGACCTGGACGATGAGGTTCATGGGCAAAATGGAGGTCGATAAAGTCACGTTGCCTTTGGCCAGGGCCGTAAAAATAAGGTACCAGTCGGTGCAGGGAGTGACCAGGAGCATCAGGTAACCTATTCTCAGATCGGGATTTTGGAGAAAAATAGCCCCCAGGCCGTAACCTAAAATTGGGATCCAAATAAAATTGATCCCCAAGCTGGTCAGGGTGAATTTCAAGTTTTTAAAACATTTGCCGATTTCCGCCAGGGGGGTTTTGACAAATAACCCGAAGAGCATGACCACTAAAAAGGGGCTGATGAGTTTTTTGGCCCAGGGGCCGACAAGACCAACTTGACCCAGAGCCAGCCCCAAGCCGATGGCCACAAGAATGAGGATTGTTTCCAGTTTATCCAAAAGGCTCAAAATTGTCTCCAGTCACTTCCCAGTTTTTGGCCGAGCTCTTTTAAAAATCGCTAAAAAGGCGGCTTTTGAGGGACCCTTCGTCCCGGGGCAAGTTAAGTTCGATGGCCCCAACGGGCCAGATTGATGACCGGGAGAAAAAAGTTCAATAATAAAAAGTCAAAAATCCTTAAATACAAATTATGACAACCATGTAATTAATTAAAGTCAATAAAAATCTTCACTACATCTTTTATCTTGAATCTTCATAATCAATTTAATTCGTAAATCGTAAAAAAATGTAATATTTAATTATTAATTATCTGTTTTATATAATATTTATCAAGTCTTGAGGAATAAAATTACCCGATCTGCGCTTTTGGGCCTAAAGACGTTTGTTCTGTTTTTGACCTTCGCCGGGCCCAGGGCGGGGCTGACGGCGAGAAATTAAAATTTTTTTACTGGACCGGGAGCGGATTTTTCTAATTTTAACTCGACTCTTGAGCTAAAGGCCAGGCCGGGTTCAAATTTTTATTCAACCGCCTCAGATGGGGCTTTTTGTTTTCCATAAATAAATCTTGTAATTACCGAAAACGTTTGAAAAAAAGTCCAGGAGGTTGGGCCGTCGGCGGCGGTCCCAATAATGGCGCGAAAAGCGCGATCTCCAACGAGGTGAAGCGCCTATTTAGGCTTTCTGGCGGCTTTCAAGCCAAATATTCAACAGTTCGCTCAAAATCGCTTTTAGTGACACAGAAGTCATTCAAGATGAACCAGAGGGCGAGATAGAATGTTCTTTGGTAAATTTCCCTGAGCGGAAGACGCGGGCTCATGACTATTTTGGTCAGGAGACCTGGTCAAGCCGCGGCGTCAGGCTCGTCAAAAGCTTTAATCAATAAAAAGCCGAAATCATTATGATGGTCAATCTTATCAGTCAAGACCGTTGACCTGGCAAAAGAATCGCGTTTTTCCGGACTTCTTTGTTTAAGTCAAGTAATTTGAATCATTTAGCCTCTATACCCCCTT
>JAISMU010000023.1 GCA_031276635.1 Deltaproteobacteria bacterium
AGATGGTATTTTCTGGCCTCAATCTGGTCAAAAGCCTCTCGCGTCTTTTTTTCCAAATTTTCGTTTGCCTCGCGATATTTAATTTCTATGACATAATCATCGCCCTGAGGTTCCTTGAGATGAAGATCAATCCGCCCGCCACCCACCGAGAGCTCCGACTCAAAATATTGATCGGCCAAGGCCATGGCCGAGATGAAAAGCGCCTGATAGAAAAACTCTTTAGCCTGCTGGATTTGGTAGGGAAAGTTGGCGATAAAACTGGCGAAAGCGGCCTGGAAACCCGATTCATCTCTTTTGAAAAGACAGGTCTTGACAGCTAGGGCCTGCCGCTTCATCAAGAGTTGATCTTCCAGTGGCGTTTCCAGGGACAGCAAAAGAGGGGCCAGGGACGCCTTTACCTCCAGATTGGGGAAAACCAAATTATAATTTTCCCCTTTCGGCGGCGAGTCAGTTCGAATCGTCAAGTACCCGGTTTGAAACATCAAAGGGCCTGGCTCAAAATTATCAACTTCTACGTTATTGAGGGCTTCAGAAATGTAATTGTCAGCTTGAAAGAAACTTAAGCTCATCCGCCGAGCGCGAATGAGGTTCACCAAAAAAGTTGGCGTTCCAGACTTGAACCAGAAATTACTGAACCTCGCTACGTTAAAAAAGTTCAATAACGACCAAGGATTAAGGACCCGAGTTTGGCCATCCCAAGAGTAGCCATCATACCACTCTAGAATTTTAGCCCGCAACTCGGCGACAGTGGTCGCCGGCTCCAGGCGACCTTTGGATTTCATTTTTATTAGCGTGTGTTCTAGACGCTCCTGAAAAATGGCGTCAAACTCCTCAAGGGTCAAGCCACAAATTGCCGCGTAATCATCATTAACGGTCAGATCCATCAGATTGTTCAAGTCGGAAAAAATGGAAGTCTTGGTGAGCCTGGTTACCCCAGTGATGAAGGTAAAACCTCGATATTCCGCGGAGTCTTTCAGAACTCCATAGAATTTTTTGAGAAGCTGGCGTATTTCATTAGCCAGTCCAGGTTTGGCGATAGAGCTTAAAATTGGCGTGTCATACTCGTCAATGAGGATCGCGACACGGGAACGATTATACTTATAGTAAAGGGCCTCTATCAGAGATAGAAAAAAAATTTCAGAACTATCTTCGTCATCTAGATTGGCCACGTCATCTGGACTGGACTCGTTATCTGGGTTGGCCCCGCTAAAAGACAATTTTTCGCGTCGAGCGATTATTTTAAGCCTGGATAATAAAGCTTTATTAACTGAATCCAGGCTATCAGTTTTAACAGAAGACAGACTCAGATGAATAACCGGGTAAGGTCGCCAGTCATAATCGGAAGAGTCTATCCAAAGCCCTTTGAAAAGATCGCGGCGTCCTTCTAGGATGGCTTTTAAGGAACTCACGGTCAGGGTTTTACCGAAACGACGGGGCCTGGACAGAAAATACGGTATTTTGTGTCGAACCAGCTCATAGAGAAGTCTGGTCTTATCAACATAAATATAATTGCCTTGGCGTATTTCAGAAAAACTATCGATTCCATAGGGAATAAATTTCAATTTTTGCACCTTTAGGTATTAAATAATAATAATATAACAAGATAAATTAAAATTTAAATAAGACCGAATCTATTTAATACTTATTCTAAAGTTCTAGTTTAACAAAAATTTTAATTAAAGATCATTACCAAAAACCGCTTTCGATAAATTAAATTTTTTGCGGCGTAAAATTAAATTACTTTAATCCGACTGGAATGACAAGCCTTTTCTTTCTTGAGGGATTGACGCGGAGTTCCAGCCCATAATTGGGCCGCCCGGCTGTAAAACCTCTTGGGCCACCGTTTCTGAGAGAAATGGGTGAAGAGTCGCCCCTCCCTCCGAACTTATCCCTACTTCCTCAAATAATAGGCCGGAGCGTAAAAACCGTAAGTCAGCCCAAAACCTTCCCTTGATTAGTTAGCGGTTGCGCGTAATGGTTAGATACCCGAAATAGTCATCGCTGATAGAGGCTACCGTGGTCGTAATGTGGCTGGCGTAAATCTCTTGACCTCAGACGAGTCTTTTGAAGGTATGGCTCCAAAGGAAGAAAAACAAGGTCAGCGACAGCCTTCGCGCCGCGGTTCTATAGAGCCAATACAAGGTCATCTAAGACCACCGGTGGGGTCGAAATTTATTAAAGCAGGTAAGTGGCGACTGTATTAACCCTATTATGGCCGCTGCGAATTTAATTTTAAAAAATTCACCGCCGATAAATTTGGTAAACTATATAAGGATGTTAAAAAACAGGACAAAATAGTGAAGTATCCTAGCGCTAACCATAATGCTACCTATTCACAAAAATTGATAAATTTATATTTGATACTCTCAATATTTTTTTTAAATTGAACAATTTATATAACCTCTTGCTAATCTATTGTTATCTTCGGTGGCTTCATAGTTATTATAGATTAGTTTTTTATTTTTTTTGTCCCCGCTAGATGTTATTTTTTTTAATCAGTTAATTGTTATAATTTAATATAATTTTGTTACAGTTTTTATTTTGACTTTGGGCTTAATCTAATCTGCAGCCAAAATTAGGCTACTTTATCAGTTAAGATTATTCAGCTTGGGCCAAAATATTTCCGTCAAAATCAAATATCGTCACCACCAGCTTTGGCCCCGGTCCCGTAAAGACGCTGGCCGCGGCCAAGGTTTTCTGGGCCACCAGGCTGACGCACGGCGTCTGGCCGCTGGCTTTTAAAATGTCCAAAGCGGCCAGGGCGGTGGGGGCCTGGGCGATCTGGTTTTTGACCCGTTCGGGAACTGGCAACCACTGGGCCAGGAGTTTTAAATCCAAGTCGTTTTTGTGGGCGTGCGTGTAAGCGTGGCCAGCGGCCTGTTTGACCGCCTTGCCAAAAAATACCGCGAGGCCGATTCTGGCGAAACCTTTCTGGGTCGCGAGGGTCAAGGCCACTTTAAAATAGTCGGCCATCTGGATGAAGGCCTCCTCAGGCAGATCGGGCCTTAAAGCCTGGGCCATTTCCTCGCTGCGACCACCCGTGGTGAGGATTATCTCGCTTAAGCCCACAGCCCGGGCCACAGACAGCGCGCTGGCGATGGTCTCCTGATAAGCCTGGTGCGAAAAGGGTTTGACCAGGCCCGTGGTCCCCAGGATGGAGATACCCCCGACCACGCCCAAGCGGGGGTTCAAGGTCCGCTGGGCCAAAGCCTCCCCATCGCGGACAAAAACCGTGACCTTGAGCCCCACCCGGGCCAGAAATGGGGCTAAATTCTCCGCCAGCATGCGGCGGGGCACGGGGTTGATGGCCCACTCCCCCGGTGGGAGGACCAGACCGGGTTTGGTGATCCGACCTACCCCCGGGCCGCCCATTAAAGTCAGCTCCGCCGCGGCCTCCTCCAGAATAACCCCGATGTGGGCCTGATTGGTGACATCAGGATCGTCGCCGGCGTCTTTGATGACCACGGTTTGGACGGTTTTCTGACTAGCGCCCTCAAAAATTTTGACCTGGCGGCTGCCCCCTTTAGGCAAGGCCACCTCAACCTGATCGGGAATCCGCCCATCCCTCAAAGCCATCGCCGCGGCCAAAGCCGCGGCGGTGGCCGCTGTTCCCGTGGAAAAGCCGGTTTGGAGGGGACCTTTGGCCGACCGCTCAGCCGGGGGTTCTGGAGGGGGCATGTTAGAGCGGGCGTCGCCGCCAGCGCCCCAGCCACTGGCTTAAAGATAGGCCCTCGACCCGAGGGTTTAAGTCCGCCAGGTCTTCCTCAAAGAAAGCCGGCCCCGGGGTTCTTTGGGGGTCCCCCTCCGGGCCCTCGCGCCATTTTTCGGCCAGGCGGGTTTTGGCCGCCGGGTTGAGCCTCTGGGTGGCCCGAGCCAGCTCTTGGCGGGTTTTTTGGGCCCAGAGCTCAAAATTGGCCGGCTCCGGCCAGGTCAGCGACTCAGGCCGGGCCACCAGGGGCCAATCCTGAGTCGAGGCCTTTAAGGTCAAAGCCACGGGGAGGGCCAGCAGCTCCGGGTCCAGGGTAATCAGGGCGGCCAGGTTGGCGCTGGCCGCCATCGCCAGATGCCTTAAGAGTTGAGGGGGGAGGCGGCGGGATTGGGCTAAGAGCCTGGTCAGCTCCTCGGCCCGGGCCTGGGTCTCAAGGACGGGCTCAAGGACGGGATAGAGTCGGGCCCGCCGCGACAACTCGGTCTTTTCCAGAGAATCCGGCAGATTCTCAAGCTCCTCAAAGACATAGGCCGAGACCCATGGCTCCCAACCCTCGGGGGAGTTCTTGCCCAGCGCGGGCTCAGGCCAGGCCAGGACCGAGGTTTCTAGATAAACGCCGACCATTTTTCAAGCTTTGGCCTTAGCCACCGTCCACATGGCCAGGCTGAAGAAGACTAATAAGCAGATAGCTAAAACCAGAAAATCGCTGGCCGCCGCTGGCTCCCCAAAAGCCGCCGCCCGGGTGGCCTTGGCGGCGTGGGTCAGTGGCAGGGCGAAAAGAAGTTTCTGGGCCCAGGCCGGTAGGCTCTCTAAAGGAAAGAAAGTGCCGCCCAGAAAGGTCATGGGCGTGATGATGAAATTGGTGAGCAAGCTCTGGTCAGCGTGGGATTTAACCAGCATGGCCATGGCCACCCCCAGGCAGGAAAAACCCAGGCCATTTAAAATCAGGGCCAGCCAGAAGAGGGGGCCGTAGGCAAGTTGGATCCCAAAGGCCAGCCCAATAAGGATGACCAGGAGCGCCGCCAGGATGACCCGGGTGAGGCCGGCCATGGCCTCGCCCAGGACGTAAGCCAGGCGACTGACCGGGGCGGCCTGGATCTCGTCAAAGGCCTGGTAGTAGAATCGAGCCACGTTGATGTCCCCGGCCATTGAAAAGCCTTGGATCACGCTGGCCATGGCGGCCAGGCCCGGAATGAGAAACTCGGCGTAACTCCGCCCGCCCATGGTCAGGGAACCGCCCAGGGCGTAACCAAAGGTCAGGGTATACAATAGGGGGGAGACAGCCTGACCGGCCAGGTGTCGCTTGAGGCGCCGTTTCAATATAAGGATCTCGCGAAGATAGACGGCCAGAAAAGCTGACATTGGGGGACCTTAGGTTTGGCTTGGGCGCAAAAAAAAAACTGGCCGAGGCCAGTAAAGCGCCCGGCCTGAGCCAGGCGAAAACGAGCGTCTGGCCAAGGATTGGCCAGACGGCTTAATACTCGTAGCGGAGACCTGTTTTGAAGGTTCGGCCTTCCTCGTTTTGGTTCCGATTGGGGCGGTTGTTGTTGATCGGGGTGTCGCCGATGTTGGTTACATCGGCCTTGAGTAACAAGCGCCCTTGATCCTTCCAGTCATACAGCCTTTTGACCAGATGAAAGTCGTAAACTGTTTCGCCCGCGAGCCCCTGGCCTATAAAAGAATAGTACAGGGGAGCCCGGCGCCTGGGGGAGTTGGCTTCCAGGCTCATGGATAAGCCCGAGGTCTCGTGATTGAAAAGCAGGCCATAGGAGAGGAGAAGCTCGGAGTCGCTTCCTCCAAAGGCCGGGGGGGACCACTGGTCGAAAAACTGGGTCATGGTTAAGTAAGGCCGTAGCTCAAAGTCCCAGTCAAAGGCTCGGTCCAGAGCCCAGGAAGCGGAGAGCTCCACGCCTTGGGCCCGACCGGACTCCTCAGGTATATTCAGGCTCCGGTCCAGGGGAGTCAGGCTTTGGAGTTGACGCTGGTAGTCAAAGTCAAAGTACTTGAGCCTGGCTTCCAAGCCTTTATAATCAAAGTTAGCCCCAGCTGACCAGCCCATCCCCAAAACGCTGAGCTCGGGAGTCTCGTTGGGGAAGGCCGGGTTGGCTGCGATGAGGGTTTGGCTCAGGCCGGAAAACTCCGAGTACAGGGTCAGGTAATCGGTGGGCTGGTAACTCAGGCCCGCGGACTGGACCCTGGTCGCCAAAAGGCTGTCATCAAATTTGAGCTTTGGCTGGGCTCCAGGTAGATTATAGGATCTGGCGTAGGAGCTGATAACGAATTTGAGCCGATTCTCGCTCAGGAAATCATCGCGCTGATAACTCAAGGGGTTGAGAGCCGGGCCAGGGTTTTTGGGCGCGGCCAGGGTCGGTGGAATGGAGACCGCCTCAGCCGGGGGCTCCTCTTTTTTGGAAAAAAATGGCCAATCCCAGGCCTGGGCGGCCTGGCTACCCAAAAGACCCAGGAGGGCCAATATGGCGACCATAACTTTTTTCATTGCCAAAAACCTAGTATCTGGTTAAGACACCCTAAACCTTTACCCCAAAAGTAGATAAAAATATATGTAATAAAAAATTAATAACATTTATTGAATAAAATAAACTAAATAGTGATCGCCAGAAATGTTAGTAATAAATTAAATTTTAAAAAAAACAGCTGACTTAAATTGGGCCAAGATCCACGGAACCAAGCCGAAAAAATCTTTGTAAAAAATATATCAATTTCTCCGGCAAAGGTAAATACCCAAAAGGGTTTTTTTGGCGATAGGGAAAAAATTTTTTTCGGAATCCGGTTTTGAGCTCTGGCCAAGGCCGCAATTTTGGCTTGATCAATTTTTTTACCTTAAATTTACAAAAAATATAAAAATTTTTATTTATTTTATAAAAAAATAAGATACAAAAATTATTTTTGGGCCTGTAAAAATTCTCACCTATTTTAACAAGGAAAACAGACCAGAATCCTCTATAATTAAGTATAATTAATGACTAAAAAAAATTTTCATCTGGCCAAATTTAAAATTGCTGTCCCCAGATTGACAAAATTTCTTTGTTCCCTATAATTATTTTTACGAACGCTTAGGTCAAGCCCGGCCAGGCCAACTTTGAAATGAGCGAGCTCATTGCCGGTTCCTGGGTCGGGTGGGGGAATCTCGTTAAAATCGGGAGCGAACCCATCGCTGTGAGTCTGGGCCCGCGATTTCGCTTCGGGCCGTTACCGCCAATCAAGCCACTGTGGTCTCTCCATGGGAAGGCGGCGGTAGAGGGACAAGCCAGAAGACCCGCCTGAGCGTAGGTCGCTCGCCTCAGGGGAACTTTGGGGGGGCGCCAAGGGTTGAAAAAAACCGTGGCAAATGGGAGCCCTGGTCTTGGACCGGGGTTTTTTTTTGGCCAGACGCTCGCTCCGACCGCCAGGCGCGGTCGACTCAAGGATATTGACATGACTGATTTTTGGCGATTGGCCCCAGGGGATATTGAGGCTAAAAGTTTTGCCATCATTGATCAGGAGGCCGGGGAACGGTCCTGGCCGCCGGTTGAGTGGAGCCTAGTTCGCCGTCTGGTCCACGCCTCGGCTGATTTTGACTATGTCAAAGACACGGTCATGAGCCCAGGGGCCATCACCGCCGGGGTCGAGGCCATTCAGGCCGGGGCGACCATCGTCACCGACACGCGCATGGCCTTAAGTGGGATTAACCGCTCCCGGTTGGCTCCCTTCGGGAACGAGATTGTCTGCCTCATTGATGACCCCAAGACTCTGGAGTTGGCCAAGGCGGGAACCCGGGCCCAGGCGGCGGTGGAGGCGGCCTATGGGAAGAGCCTGGATCCCAGCCAGCTCATCTGGGTGTTTGGGAACGCCCCCACGGCCTTGTTTCGCCTGCTGGAAATTCTGGCCGACCCGACCAAGGCCCGGCCTCGTTTGATTGTTGGGTTACCGGTGGGGTTTGTGAACGCCCTGGAGTCCAAGCGCGAGCTGGCTCAGAGCGCCCCGGCTCCCTTTATCACCAATCTGAGTCGCAAAGGTGGCTCCAATATCGCGGCCGCGGCTATAAACGCTCTGGCCATTCTGGCCAACCGTCCCGTTTAGGGCGCGGTCACAATCCATTTAAGCGACTGGGGGGACTGGCCCTGAATCTGACCGAAGCCAGAAAATGCCCGGCCATCCTGCTGGCGGCCCCGGCTTCCGGGCAAGGCAAAACTACGGTAACGGCCGCCTTGGCCCGGTATCACGCCCGAGCCGGGCGCCGGGTCCGGGTTTTCAAGTGCGGACCGGACTTTCTGGATCCGATGATTCTGGAAAAAGCCAGCGGCCAACCGGTTTATCAGCTCGACCTCTGGATGGTGGGCGAGGACCTATGCGCGGACCTTTTGTGGCGAGCCGCTGGGGAGGCCGACCTGATCCTGGTGGAGGGCGTGATGGGCCTGTTTGACGGCCAACCCTCGGCCGCCGATCTGGCCAGGCTTTTTCAGCTGCCGGTTTTAGTGGTCATCAACGCCAAGGCCATGGCCCAGACCTTTGGGGCCATGGCCTTGGGGATGGCCATTTATCAACCGGATCTGCCGGTCATCGGTTTTATGGCCAACTGGGTGGCCAACCCCAATCACGCCGCCACCCTGGCCAATAGCCTCCCCCCGGGTTTCAAGTGGCATGGGTATCTTTCGCGCGACGAGAGCGTCCAGTTGCCAAGCCGGCATCTGGGCCTGGTGCAGGCTCAGGAGCTGGCGGATCTGGACGCCCGCCTGGACCGGGCCGCTGACGCCCTGGCCAGTCAACCGATAACCTCCCTTTTGCCCATTGAGACTGATTTTTGTCGGCCCCGTCTGCCCAACGTTCGGGGCTTATTGGCCGGGGTAACCGTGGCCGTGGCCAGAGACGCGGCTTTCAGCTTCATTTATCAAGCCAATCTGGATCTGCTGGCTCTGATGGGGGCCAAAGTGGTCTTCTTCTCCCCGGTGGCTGGGGCGAGACTGCCGGCGGCTGACAGCGTCTACCTGCCCGGCGGCTATCCCGAGCTTTTTTTGCGAGAGTTGGTCGCCAACGAGGGCTTGCGAGAGGATCTGCGGGCCCACCAAGCGGCGGGTCGACCCATTCTGGCCGAGTGCGGGGGGTTTTTATACCTGCTGGAGACGCTGGTCAGCGAGGGGCGGGCCTGGCCTCTGGTCGGGCTCGTGCCCGGTCGGGGCTCCATGACCGAGGGATTGCGGGGCCTGGGTTTGACGCGGGCGGACCTGCCGGAAGGGTCTCTGCGGGGGCACGCCTTTCACCATTCCCGGATCGAGACCGGTCTCCAACCATTGGTTAAAGCCAGCCGGCCTGACGGGCGGGAAGGCGAGAGCGTGTATCGACTAGGGCGGCTGACGGCCTCCTATGTCCACTGGTACTGGCCCTCCAACCCTGGGGCGGCGGCGGCTCTTTTGCGGCCTTGAGTCAACTCTGGGCCAGGTTCCGGGCTCGGCCCAGAAGATTTCCCTTAGTCAGGCCCTTGGCCTGGCTCAAAAAGTTTGCCTTTGGGCTAAAAGCAGCTCTAGGAGCCTGTCGGGTTATAGGATTTTGGCACATTCCTCCCCCCTCCAAGGGGCCCCCGATCGTTTAAAGCCCCTAGGAGACGTTTTATTAAATTTCTAGGGTCATTTGATATTTTATCGTTTTTAGACCTCCTACAGCGATTTTAGAACTGTTTTTTGGCGAATTTTTGAGGCA
>JAISMU010000060.1 GCA_031276635.1 Deltaproteobacteria bacterium
ATGAATTTACTCTGTGAATATCTTGAAGATGTGGTCGCCAAACCTTTAAAATCCGAGCTTTCTCAGGCCTACGCGGTTATCTCTCAGAAAGACGCGGCTATTTCTCAAAAAGACGCGGCTATTTCTCAGAAAGACGCGGCTATTTCTCAAAAAGACGCGGCTATTTCTCAAAAAGACGCGGCTATTTCTCAAAAAGACGCGGCTATTTCTCAAAAAGACGCAATTATACATAATTGCGCTAAGTGCCTTCTCAAACAAGGCGTTGCCAAGGAAATAGTCGCTAACGAGACGAATTTACCTCTGGAAAAGATTGAAAAGTTAAATATAGAATTAAAAAATATAACTTAATTTATCTTAATTTATAGTTTTTTAGTAGCAATTAATATTGTTTAAAGAGAGATTGACTGACTTTGTCGGTTGCGCCAGTCTCTTGGTCTTTCCCTTCGTGGATTTAGCTAAAAAGCTCAACTCCCGCCAGTCGCAGCCTTCGCCCCCATTAAGCGGCTTGAGGAGACTTTTCGCGACCCTTCATCAGCTCAAACCCCTGCCGGTCCTCACCTTAATGAGCCCCGGCAGGTGGGCTGGCCAGTTTAGGATTTGAGGGCAAGTTCATCTTTGACCCGGTCCAAAGAAAAATCTTTTCCGGTGTTTAGCAGTTATATATATCAGATTTAAAATTATAAAATATAAATTTTTAATTAAGATAACAATAAATGTTTTAAATATATTTAATTTATCAGGTAATGCTAAAAAACTGGCCAGGCCTGTCCAGGATAGGGGACATCAGATCAGCTCGGCCCGAAGAAAAAACCTCTTTGACGCCCAACCATTGTCAAGAAAACTAGACCAAGGGACCAAGGCCGGATCTGACCCGAAAAATTCGAGCCCGAGCCATTATTCCGCGTTCAGGCCTAAAGGCCTGTCCCCAAATCCACTGGTCACCCGGCGGATTCGATCTGACCAGTTCCCCAAATCCAGCGACCAGCCCCACGATTTCTTGGCCGCCCGGGTCGCGAGGCCAGCTCAGGCGCGTCGGGCCACCGCCAACAGTTTTCGCCCCCCTTGGGCTAAAAAAATCCGCCCCCTTGGCTTTTCCAGGCCATTGAGAGCGGATTTTTAGTCTATAAATACAGGTCAATTTGAATCAATTGCAGATTTGACAATTATTAGCGTCGCAACTGAGCATCTCTGACTCCACGACCGGCCCGTCATCCTTCCAGAAAGGAGACAAATCCCGCAACTTTTTGACCACTTCCGGGAATATTTTTAAAGCCTCGGTCACTTCCTCCTCGGTGTTGGTGGTGGCTAGGGACAGCCGGATGGAGCCGTGAGCGGCGGTAAAAGGCACGCCCATGGCCCTCAGGACATGGGAAGGCTCCAGGGAGCCGGAGGTGCAGGCCGAGCCGGAGGAAGCGCAGATCCCGGCGTGGGACAGGTGGAAAAGGATGGATTCCCCCTCAATGTACTCAAAGCTGATATTAGTGGTGTTCGGCAGACGCTGGGTTCGATGGCCATTGACCATGGTATAGGGGATTTTCAGGAGCCCATCCTCCAGGCGGTCCCGCAAGGCCTTGACCCGGGTGTTCTCCTCGGGCAGCCTCTCGCCAGCCAGTCGGGCGGCCACGCCCAAGCCGATGATGTAGGGGACGTTTTCCGTGCCGCCCCGGCGTCCTCCCTCCTGGTGGCCCCCGATCATAAAGGGGGCGAATTTCAGGCCTTTGCGAACATAAAGGGCCCCAATGCCCTTGGGGGCGTGGATTTTGTGCCCGGCCAAGGAGAGCATGTCGATCTTGGTGGCTTTGAGGTTAATGGGAATCTTGCCCACCGCCTGCACGGCGTCCGTGTGAAAGACCAAGCCCCGCTCGGCGCACAGCTGGGCGATCTCTTCAATGGGGAACAGGACCCCGGTCTCATTGTTAGCCCACAAAAGGGTGACCAGGGCCGTGTCCGGGGTCAGGGATTTGAGGAGCTGGTCCATGTCCAGCCGGCCCTCACGGTCCACGCCCACCTCGGTGATCTGATAGCCCAGGCGTTTCAAAAAGGCCGCGTTATTAATGATGGCTGAGTGCTCCACCCGGCTGGTCACCAGGTGGCGGCGGTCGGGCTGGGTGCGGAGGGCCGACCACATGGCCGTGTTGTCGCTCTCGGTCCCACAGGAAGTGTAAATAATCTCCCCCGGCTCACAGCCCAAAAGGTCGGCCAGCCGCTGACGGGCCTCCCGCAGGGCTGTCGCCACCTCTCCCCCTTTGTGGTGCATGCTGGAGGGGTTGCCATAATGGCCCTGAAAATAGGGCAGCATGGCCTCCAGGACTTCGGGATCCACCGCGGTGGTGGCGTTGTTGTCAAAATAGATGGTCTGCATAAATATAATCCCCAGGGCGCCAAAAAATACCGGGCGCGGCTAACCATGAACTCGAAACCAGGACCGTTAAAAATCTCAAACCGGGCCACAGGCTGGCCCAGTTCTGGCTTGGCGGGTCAGGCCCGGGGGCCTGGCCCGCGCTAATTATTCGGCTAAAAATTTTAGCCATTTTTTCCGGGCGGGAGCCAGTTTAATCAGGCCGATACTCCCGCACCACGATTTCCGGGTCAACCAGAGCCCTTAAACGCTCGGTCACAAAATCGGCCAGCGTCCTTTTGGCGGAGGGGCAGCTGGCGCAGGAGCCCTTGAGGGCGACCAGGACCTCCGGCCCATCGACATCCACCAGCTCAATGTCCCCGCCATCGCGCATGAGGGCCGGGGCGATCTGGTTGACGATGGCGTCCTCAATAAGCTTGATGCGCTTTAAGGCTGTCATCCGCCCTTTGCCCTGGCCATTGCCGGACCCGGCTTTGGGGGCGGCCCGGTGGAGGATTCGGGTCAGAATCCGCTCCAGCTTTTCCTGGCATTTGCCGCACCCCCCGCCCGCCTTGGTGAACTGGGTGACCTCCTCGACCGTGGTCAACCGGTTGGCGCGGATGACCCGCTCGATCTCCACATCGGTGACCCCGAAGCACTCACAAACGATCTGGCCCTCGACAGCCTTGGGTTTCACGCCCCGATAATTAGCCACCGCCGCCTCCAGAGCCTCCTGGCCCATGACCGAGCAGTGCATCTTCTCGCGGGGCAGTCCCCCCAGGTAGTTGGCGATGTCCTGATTGGTGATGGTCAAGGCTTGGTCCACGGTCCGGCCCTTGATCATCTCCGTCAGGGCCGAGGAGGAAGCGATGGCGCTGGCGCAACCAAAGGTTTGAAACTTGGCGTCCTCAATAATGTCCTTGGCTTTATCCACCTGAATCGTCAGCCGCAGGGCGTCCCCGCAGGAGAGCGAGCCCACCTGGCCCTCCCCGTCGATCCTGGCCACCACGCCCACGTTCCTGGGCCGCTCAAAATGCTCCATGACCTGGTCAGTGTATTCCCACATATTAACGCGCTCCCGGCCCCAGCCTGGCGACAAGGGCCATTGCAGAATATTTCAGCTAAAAAAGAGCCATCCGCCCAGAGGCGCCCGGCCACCAAAAAGGGGTCGCGGCCCCAGAAAGCGGCGACGAAAGAGCGAGCCCGCGGCTGGGGAAAAAAGCGCCTCAAGGGAGCCGCCCTGCCCCATCTTCGGCCAAGCTCGCCCCGGTCGGGCTAACTTGGCCGCGAGCCTGGAAAAGCTCAAAATAGATCTGAGCTTTTCCAAAAGTCTATAGCCTATAGTAAGTTTAAGGTCAGGCGTTGTAAAGGTTTTTTTTGGCTTTAGGGTAAATATTTTTCTTTAAGCCGACGCGTTAGCTATTATCCGAAAGTTATTTTTAAAACCTAAAGCAAAAAATTATTTCCACGGGCGGGCCAGAGCCTGGCCCGCCTCCGCAACAGGAATTTTCCGGTTTTCGGGCTATTTCCGCAAAGCCCGCAGACCATTGGTCACCACCACCAGGCAAACCCCGATATCCGCGATGATGGCCATCCACATGCTGGTAAAACCCGCCATGGTCAGAGCCAGAAAGGAGAGTTTCACCGCGAAAACCACCAGGAAATTCTCCACCACAATGGCCCAGACCGCCCGAGCCAGGCGAATAAAGTCCGCGATTTTGCTGAGCTTGTCATCCATGATGGCCACCGAGGCCGTCTCAATGGCCACGTCCGTCCCCATCATGGCCATGGCCAGGCCCACGTCAGCCGTGACCAGGGCCGGGGCGTCGTTGATGCCGTCCCCGACCATGCCGACCGGGCCCTCTTTTTTCAGCTCCGCGATGACCCGAGCCTTGTCCTCAGGCAAGAGCTCCCCGTAGTGGCTGTCCACCCCGGACTCCTGGGCCACGGCCCGGGCCACGGTCGCCCCATCCCCGGTCAGCATGACCGTCTTGAGGCCCAGGGATTTAAGCTCAGCGATGGCCTTGCGGCTATCGGCCTTGAGGCTGTCGGCCACGCTGAAAACCCCCAGCGGGCGCCCATTCTCCAGCAGCAGAACCCCGGACTGGCCTTGGGCAGTCAGAGCTCGCCAGGCCAATTCCAGCTCCGGTTCGTCCTGGCCGTCCGTCAAAAGCCGGCGACTCCCCAACCGGTAGTCCTGACCCTCCAGCCGGCCCCCTAACCCCTGGCCAGGTATGGCCAGAACGTCCTGGGCCTCTAAAAGCCGGTCCTTGTCCGGATAACTCTCAAAAATGGCCCGGGAAACCGGGTGGTCCGAACGGGCGGCCAGAGAGGCGGCCAAGCGAGCCACCCGGGCCGGGTCCGCCTTCCCCAAGGCCAGAAAACCGGTCTGGCGAGGTTGGCCGGTGGTGATGGTCCCGGTCTTGTCCAGGGCCAGGATCTTGAGCTTGCGCCCGGCCTCCAGAACCGCCCCGCCCTTGATGATTAAGCCCTTTTTGGCGGCCGCGGCCAGACCGCAGAGGATGGTCACCGGCACGGAGATGACCAGGGCGCAGGGGCAGGAGATGACCAGCAGAACCAGGGCCTTGTACGCCCAGGGGCCCCAGGCTTGGCCATAAAAGAGCGGCGGGATGATGGCCACCAGAAAGGCCAACCCAAAGACGGTCGGGGTGTAATAGGCCGCGAACTTGTCCACCAACCGCTGCACCGGGGCTTTCTGGCTCTCCGAGGCCTCCACGAACGAGGCCACCTTGGCCATGGTCGAGTCCTGAAAAACCGCCGTGGTCACGTACTCAATGGAGCCAGGGCCGTTAATGGTCCCAGCGAAAACCTGATCCCCGGGGCCCTTGTCCACCGGGGCGCTCTCCCCAGTCACCGGGGCCTGGTTGATAGCCGTGTAACCCGCGACCACCCGCCCGTCCAGGGGCAGCTTTTCCCCGGGCCGCAACTGAACCAGGGTCCCCACCGGCGCCTCCTCGGCCCGGATTTCCCGCCACTGGCCATCGGCCGAGCGGATGGTGGCCTTATCTGGGGTGAGAGCCAGAAGACTGGCGATGGCCGCCCTGGCCTTCCGCAAACTCCGGTCCTCCAGAGCCTCGGCCAAGGAAAAGAGAGCCAGAACCATGGCCCCCTCGGCCACCTGACCAATCAAAACCGCCCCGGTCACCGCCAGGGTCATCAGGGCGTTCATATCTAGTCGCAGACGCCAGAAGGAAATCAGGCCCTCTTGGTAAACCGCGAAACCGGAAAAACAGAAGGAGACCACGGCGATCAGGGCCACCGAGAAAATGGGCCAACCCCCCCAGTGGAGCCCCTCAGCCAGAAAAGCCAGGCCAGTGGCCACTAAATAGCGTTTCCAGGGGATGGGATTGTCCGCCGGGGGGGCGGGTTCAGCCGCGGTCAGCAAGGTGGCCTCGAACCCCGCCTGGGTCAGGGCTCGGGTAATGGCGGCCAGTTCCGCCGGGCCCGGCTCAATGGTCACCACCCTATCCTTGAGGTTAAAAGCCACCGGGCCCAGGCCAGGAATTTTGGCCAGCTGGGCGCGCAGGTGGTTGACCTCCAGATTACAACACAGGCCAGGGAGGTGAAAGAGAAAAGAGGAGGACTGACCAGCGGCTAACTCAGACCTGACAGCCCCAGAATCAGCTGGCTTGGAATTAGCTGGCTCAGGACTGACCAGCCTGTCTGGAAGTGATGGGTCAACCGGAAGCTCAAAGGCGCGAGTAGCGACGAGCTTGGGGGAGGTCAGCCGCCCTTGGGCGGGGCCATTGGTCGCGGCCAGGCTTTCGCCCTGGCCAGAAACCCCGGTCAGTTTGTTCGGGTTTTCCTGGAAAACCGCGGTCGCTCCCTGGCAACACGGGCCAGCGGCCAGAAGACCAACGGTTTTTCGGGCTTCCCCGGCCTGACCGGGGTTACTAGGGGCGGGCTCGCCCTCATCCTCCTCTTCGGCCGAAGCCAGGGCCTCCCTTGAGCTCGCCTGACCGGCCAGAGCCGGGCCCGCGCTCAGGCCGGCCGGGGCCGACGGGGCGTGATGATGGTGATGATGAGGGGGGCCGGTGTGGGTGACCCCGCAGACAGGGCAATAGTGGCTCATAAAATCTCCTTAAAGCAAAAATTTGAGTCCCGCTCAGTTGACAATTATAATGTCTATAGCTACTATAGAGTCAAGGGAGAGGGGAACTTTTTTTAAAAAAAATTTTGAGGGGAGGGAGAGAGTCCGTGGCCAAGGCGAGAAAAGATCTGATAAAAATCGGGGAGCTGGCTAACCTGGTCGGGGTTCAGGTGGTGACGATCCGCTATTATGAGAAAGAGGGCCTGCTGGACAAACCCCACCGGGCCCCCAATGGTTACCGAACCTACAGCCGCGGGGACGTGGACCGGTTGCGCTTTGTCCGCCACTGCCGGGAGCATGGCATGGCCCTGGAGGACATCCGGACCCTTTTAAAATTGCGAGAGGCCCCAGAGCGCGACTGCCTGGAGGTCAACACCCTGGTCGATGACCACATCAAAAAGCTGGAGGAGCAGCTGGCCTCCCTCCAGGCTCTGAAAACCCGCCTGGTGGAGCTGCGCGGTAAATGCCCCCACAGCGGCTCCATCGCCGAGTGCGGCATTTTGCGGGGCCTGGCTGGCTCCCACTGTCGGGTCTGGCCGGCGGAGGAAAATCCCGCGCCGGTCTCTTAATAGACCGGCGGCGGCGAGCCAGATTTTTTGTCATTAAAGAGATGACACTTTTTTTCCTACTATTTAGGGATATTTTTTGATTTTAATTTAAATTTAATTTTATTTAAAAAAATATAATACTTTTAAAATATAAAATACTAACCATTTATCTACTCGCGCCCGGCTGAAGGTTTGTGGTAAAAAAAAGCAAACTCAAAAAAAACGCTGGGCCAAGCCCCGCGGCTCGCCCGCCAACCGAAACCAATCTGGAGCCAGGCCGAGGAGAGACGTTGGGCCCGCCGCGACCAGGGCGGGAAGAGACAGGGCCCGGTCCAGGTTTGTTTTATTTGGTCTATGGCCAAAAGCGGATTTTCTTGGCTCGGCTGGCCTGGAGCCGGCAACCTGGAACCGTCCGCCTGGAACCGTCCGCCTGGCCTGGACCCCCGCCAGCGGGGGTCGGGAGCCCGCCTGGGCCCAGCCCGGAGCCGAGGCTTTTTTTTAACGCTCGATATGCCCGCGCCAGCCTGGCCGGAGCCCTATCCCCGCCACCATGACCTTATGGGAGGTTGCAATGTCCAGATTTTTCCTCAAATCGCTCGCCCTGGCCGTGGCCATCATCTTCGGGGCCTGTCTTTATTCCCTGCCCGCCGCCGCCCAAGGCGCCAAGCAGCAGTTCGTCACCATCGGCACTGGCGGGGTTACCGGGGTCTATTACCCGGTGGGCGGGGTCATCTGCCGCCTGGTGGACAAAGGCCGTCGGGCCAAGGAGCACAATATCCGCTGCATCGTCGAGTCCACCGGGGCCTCGGTCTTCAACGTCAACGCCCTGCGGTCCGGGGATCTGGATGTTGGCATTGTCCAGTCTGACGTGCAATACCACGCCTACCATGGGGACGAGAGTTTCACCAAGGCTGGCCCGGACAAGAATTTAAGGGCTCTGTTCTCCCTGCAATCCGAGGCCTTCACCCTGGTGGCCCGGGATGACGCGGGCATTAAAATATTTGACGACCTCGTCGGCAAGCGCATGAACCTCGGCGACCCCGGCTCCGGCAACCGCAACACCCTGGAGCTTTTGATGCGGGAGTACGGCTGGACCCCCAACACCTTTAAGCTGGCCACGGACCTCAAACCCGCCGAGATGGCCGGGGCTCTGTGCGACAACAAGATTGACGCCTACGTTTACGTGGTCGGCCACCCCAACGGCTCCATCCAGGAGGCGGCCAACACCTGCTCCTCTCACCTGGTCCCGGTCACCGGGTCCAAGGTCGAGGCCTTCATCGCCAAATACCCCTTCTATCCCGAGGCGATCATCCCCGGGGGCATGTACAAGGGGACGGACAGCCCGGTCACCACCTTTGGGCCCCGGGCCACCTTATTGACCAGCGTCAATCTGCCTGAGGACGTGGCCTACCAGCTCGTCAAAGCCGTCTTCGCCAACTTTGAGGAGTTCAAAAGCCTCCACCCGGCCCTGGCCACCCTGACCCCCCAGACCGCCCTGGAAGGCAACGTGGCCCCCTTCCATCCCGGGGCGGAAAAATATTTTCGGGAAACTGGGTTGTTGAAATAGCCCGCCCCTGACCCGGAACCCTCGCCCCTGAGCCTACCCCCCGGGCTAGCTAGCCCGGGGCTGGCTCGCGCTCTGGCCGAGGAAATTTTGAGGAATTAGTCATGTCTTCTCAGCTCGCCGCCCACTCGGTCATCGCCCAGATGCTCGACCGGGAAACCGGGCGACGGAAGCCGACCGGTTGGAGCCACGCCGTTTTGCTCAGCGTGGCTCTGGCCTGGGCCTTGTTTCAGTTGTGGATCGCCTCGCCTTTCCCCTATGATTTGGGCGTGGGGGTTTTTAACGACACCGCCACGCGCTCTTTACACCTGGCTTTTTCGATTTTCCTGGCCTACCTGGGCTTTCCAGCTTTCCAATCCAGCCCCCTGAGCCGGGTGCCGCTCTACGACTGGCCGCTGGCTCTCTTGGCGGCGGGCTCAGCCTGCTACCTTTTTGTTTTTCAAAACCAGCTGGCCGAGCGACCCGGTATCCCCCTGGGCCGGGACATCGCCATCGCCGTCATCGGGGTCAGCCTGCTGTTGGAGGCCACCCGGCGCGTCATGGGCTGGCCCATGACCTGCGTGGCCATCGCTTTTTTGATCTATGTCTTCGCCGGGCCCTATTTTCCCGAGCTCATCGCCCACAGTGGCGTCTCCCTCTCGCGGGCCGCCTCCCAGTTCTGGCTGACCCAGGAGGGGGTTTTCGGGGTGCCGCTGGGGGTCTCAGCCAGCTACGTGTTCCTGTTTGTCCTTTTCGGGGCCCTTTTGGAAAACGCCGGAGCGGGCAATTACCTCACCGCCCTGTCCTTTTCCCTCTTGGGCCGCCTGCGCGGCGGCCCGGCCAAAGCGGCCGTGGTGGCCTCGGGCTTCCACGGCCTCATCTCCGGGTCCTCCATCGCCAATGTTCTCACCTGCGGGCCAGTCACCATCATGCTCATGAAAAAGGTCGGCTTTTCCGCGGAAAAGGCCGGGGCGGTGGAGGTGGCCGCTGGCTCCAATGGCCAAATCATGCCGCCGGTCATGGGGGCGGCGGCCTTTCTGATGGCCGAGTATATCAACGTCCCCTACTCCGAGATCATCAAAAGGGCTTTTGTCCCGGCCATCCTGGCCTATCTCTCCCTTTTGTACATAGTCCATCTGGAGGCGGTTAAGCTCGGGGCGAAGGCCATTCCCCGGCCCCCCCAGCGGCTCGCCTCGCGCCTGCTGTGGCTGGGGTTGGGCCTGTCAGCCGGGGCCGTGATCATCGGGCTTCTCTACTACCTTTTGGCCTGGATTCCCGGAACCTTTGGCTCGAAATCCTGGCTGGCCTTCGCGGTCCTGGTCGGGGTAGGCTACCTGGGAACTCTCCTCTTCTCCCTGAAATTTCCTGAGCTGCCGGAGGGAGACACCGAGGCCCTCATGGCCATGAACTCCCTCCCCCCGGTCCTTTTCAGCGGCCTGTATTTCCTATTGCCCCTGGCCACTCTGGTTTGGGGGCTGATGGTCCTGGAGATGTCGCCGGGCCTGGCCGCCTTTTACGCCTGCCTCATCATGATTTTCATTGTCCTCACCCAAAGGCCCTTGGTCGCTCTCTTGCGCCGCCAGCCCCTCAAACCCGCCATCCTCTTCGGCGTCTCCCGACTTTTAAGCAGCCTCGTCAACGGCTCCAAGAACATGGTGGGCATAGGCCTAGCCACGGCCAGCGCCGGGATTGTCGTCGGGGCGGTCAGCCTGACCGGGGTCGGGCAGGTTCTGGCCATGGTGGTGGAGAGCGTCTCGGGGGGCTATCTGCCCGCCGTCCTGGTCTTGACCGCCCTTTTGGCTATTCTGCTGGGTATGGGGCTTCCGACCACCGCCAACTACATCATTGTCTCCACCCTCCTGGCCCCAGTCATCTATAACCTCTCCGCCGCCCACGGCCTGGGGATCCCGCTGCTGTCCATCCATCTCTTCTGTCTGTACTTCGGGGTTATGGCCGACGCCACTCCCCCCGTGGCTCTGGCCGCCTTCGCCGCCTCGGGCATCTCCGGGGGCGATCCCTTCAAAACCGGAGTTCAAGGTTTCATCTATGAGCTGCGCACAGCCATTTTGCCATTTGTTTTTCTCTACAACCAGGAGATCCTCCTCATCAACATCCAATCCGTCGGACATTTCATCTGGATCCTGGCCACCTCCGCCCTGGCTTGCGCGGCCTTCGCCAGCGCCACCCAGCGATTTCTGCTCCTCAAGACCAGATGGTGGGAAGTTTTAGCCCTGATCGGGGCCATGATCTTCCTTTTTCGACCCGACCTGACCCGAGACCGCCTCTATCCGCCTTATCAGGAGCTGCCGCCAGCCCAGGTCGAGGCCACGGTGGCGAGTTTAAGGCCCGAGGAAAGTTTGCGCCTGCGTCTTTTAACCAGGTTCGCGGACCGGGAGGTCGACCAGGTGGTGGTCCTGCCCCTCCACGGGACCACGGCCCAGGAAAGGCTGGAGAGGGCCGGGGCGTATCTAACCTGGAAGGGCGACCGGCTGGAGCTGGAGGATGTGGCCTACAACAGTCCTCTGGAAAAGCTGGGCGTCAACATGGATGACCCCACCGAGGTCCTGGGCGTGGAGGTGGCTCAACCTCAGCCACCCAAGTGGCTCTTCAGCCTGCCAGGCCTAGCTCTCCTGGCCCTGGTTCTGGGAACCCAGACAAGGCGAAAAAAAATGGCCGACAAAGCTCAAAAAAACGTCCAGGGGGAGATGGCCCAAGCGAGCGGCTAAAACTATTGGTTAGGGCGGACTGGCCGCGGGCGGGGGAGTAAAAACTATTTTTAGCGCTTCTCGCCCGGGCCAGGAAAAAGTTAGACCCGATTGCAAAAATTCTCCGGTAAAATTTTCTGAAGAGTTGGCGCGCCCGGCTTTTTAACGATTTAGTCTCTTTCTGACGCCCTCGCAAAAAGTCATCATTTCAGGAATTACTTGTAGTAAAATATTGAAATCACTAATTTTATTTGAGGATCGATTTTGAAAATCAGGGTTTTTGCGAAGGCGTCACTTTCTTCGTGGAGATATACGCCCTCCAGGGCCAGACGTTGCTTTCATTTTTGTCCCAACAACGGGCCGGTTTTATAAAAAGACTGAAATTCCCCTCCCTCGAACCATAGCCCTGGTCGGATTTTAAGCTGGAAAAAAATATACCCCCTTAAATTTAGTCTCTGTTTTTTCTTTATTGTCAAGCCGCCACCGAGGTGGCATAATTAGACGCAGTCTCTCTCTGGGATTTATTTTTACTTTGGGTCGCCTCAGACCACTAGCGACCTGCCCCTTAACAAAGGGCTGGAGGCTTGGCTTTATGACTCTAAAAGAATTACCTCTTTACGATCATACTTTCGCGGGAATAATTGACGATAATCTTTTATACGCGGATAAGACCAGATACATTTATGAGCTTCTGCGAGGCTCAAAGAAAAAAAGCTATTT
>JAISMU010000072.1 GCA_031276635.1 Deltaproteobacteria bacterium
AAGCTAAATAATCCCATGTTTAGAACATTAGATTGTTTAATATAATATTTTAATTTATTTTATTATTAAAAACTATATAATCTTATAGCTTTGAAAAATTTTCTAATTAGTTGTCAAACGTATATTTAACGCCTACTCCAGATCCATAGATAATATCAACTTCTTTTATATTTTCCGAAGTGTGGCAAAAAGGCTTAAGGCCTCTCCGCGGCTCCAAGCCCGGGTAATTCGGTCGACAGCGGGGCGCTTTACCCGCCTCAGCGAATGAGTGGTTAGCCGAAAAGGCCAAAATATATTTTCAAGGAGACGCCAAAGTCAAAATTAGAATCGCTGGCTATTTTTGGCCTCCAGAGAAAATATAACAGCAAACAATGGGCGTCACCTAAAAAATTTAAAATTTTATTTTTTTAAATATAAAACATTATTTATAATATTAATATTGTTTTTATAAAAAATTTAATAATTTAAACCTAAAAAGACTAAGAGATCCAGGAAAAAATTAGAATCGTCGCCCTATCCGCCAACCAGCCTCCCCGCGCTCCCCTCTGGCCCCAAAAATGCTATTTTTTAAGTCAGAAACTTTTTTCCCCGGCCATTTAGTATAATATTGTATGACGCCTGGAAAAAAGCGGTCCAGGAGCCCCCTCGCTGTCGGGCCAGCGGATATTTTTTACTCAATTTTGCCAAAAATTGGATAGTTTGGACCCAGTCCTATGGAAACAACTCAGGAAAAAGAAGACGTTTTTCGGTTACCCAGGTGGCTGTGGTTGCTCTTGGTAACCGGAGTCCTGGGCCTGGCTTTTTTAATGGCCCAAAGGGACTTTGGCCGAGAAAGCCTTTACCTCGAAGAGCTCTACGTTCAGAAGGGCGAGGTGTTAATCCGGAGCCTGACCACCGCCATGCGTCTGGGCTGGACCCAAGGGCTGTCCCGGGAGAATCTGGCCGCTTTCAACGACCACCTGGAGAGCGCCGAAGTTTTGTATCTGGCGGTCACCGACGTCAAGGGGAGCCTGGTCTCCAGCTCCGTGGAACCCCGGCAGATGCCCATCGCGGCTTTCAAATCCCCCGACTCCCCGCCCAGCTTTCAAAAACCGCCCTTGGGGCCTCACCACCTAGTCGCCTCCCAGCCGGACGGTCAGAAGATTTTTTGGGTCTATCGGCCCCTGTGGTTCACTTTCCAACCCGCCCAGCCCAAATCCCACCGCCGCCGGGAGCTATTCTCCAAAGACCGCCGCGACCAGGCCGGGGCCAAAACCGCGAGCCCGGGCCTAACCGGGACAACCGCCCAAACCGCGCCTGAGCCAACCCCGCTGGCCGCCCCAGACCCGGCCAGCTCCCTGGAGCCATTCAGCCAACCAGGGGAGGCCAGCCCTGAGCCCCGCGCGGAACCTGTTCCCGAGTCCCTCGGCCCCATTGGGGAAACGGCCCAACCCGGCCAAAATAGCCCGAGCCCCGAGCGACAGACCAACCCGGTCGCGAGCCCAAGTGGCTCGGCAAGGGCCGCGCCCACCTTGGGAACGCTCCCCGAGGAGGCCGACGAGCTGGACGAGCTGGACGAGGCTGACGACGAGCCGCTGGCTGAGGTCGCCGTCGACAAACCCGACACCCAGCCCGAGGATCTGGGGGACTGGTCCAAAGGACTCTACTGCTGGGTGGGTTTTGACATGGCCCCCTTTGAGGCCGCCGAGCGCACCGGTCGCCGCAACTCCCTGATGTTCATCGCCCTTTTGGGGGTAGCTGGCCTGGGCGGAATTCTGGCCCTCTTCTGGGCTTACAACTACCGCCTCTCCCGCCAACGCTACCAGGACACCAACGCCATGGCCTCCGAGCTCATCACTCGCCTGCCGGTGGGCTTGATCTTCAATAACCCCCAGGGCCAGGTCACCCTGGTCAACCAGGCGGCCCTGAGCCTGACGGGCCTGAAAATCCAGGAAATTCTGGGCCAGGACCTGGGAGCCTTGACCGAGGGGGCCTTTCCTGAGGAAGACGACCTCAATGGCCTGGAAATGGACCTACGCTTTAAAAACGGCCCAACCCAGAAGCTCTCCCTTTCCTGCGGCCCGGTCACCCGCTCGGACGGGGAGAAGCTGGGCCGAGTCATCGTCATGATGGACGTGGGTGAGCTCAACCGCCTCAAAGAGGAGCTGGAGCGCAAAAGGCGCCTGGCTTCCCTGGGGGGGATGGCCGCCGGCCTCGCCCACGAGATCCGCAACCCCCTGGGGGCCATCAAGGGGCTGACCCAACATCTGATGTCCAAGGCCGACCCTGGAGCCCAGGAGGCTCTGGAGGTGATGCTCATCAGCGTGGACCGCCTGGAGCGCACGATCACGGATTTTCTGGACTACGCTAAACCCACAGAGCTGAAAACCCAGAAAATCGATCTCGGGTCTTTTTTAAGGCGCATCCACGACCTGGTCAGTCACGACGCCCAGAGCCAGAATGTGCGCATGTCCTTGGAGTCGCCAGATGGGGAGATTCTGGCCCAGGCCGACGATGGTCGCCTGGCCCAGGCCTTTCTTAACCTCTACTTGAACGCCCTCCAGGCCATTGACCCAGAGGGCGGGGGCGTTCTGGCGGTGCGCCTGGCGGTCAGCCACCAGCAAGCCATCATCACCCTGGCGGACAATGGCCCGGGGTTCGGGGCTGACCAGCTGGCTCAACCCTTTGTGCCCTACTTCACCTCCAAGTCCAAAGGTAGTGGCCTGGGCCTGGCTTTGGTCAAAAAAATCATTGAGGCCCACCAAGGGGACGTGGCCTTGGGGAACCGCCCGGAGGGGGGAGCCATTGTGACGGTGGTCCTACCCCTCTTGAGCCCAGGCGACGAGCTCAAGCTCCCGGCACCGGCCACCCTGCCGCCCCTGGCCCAAACCCTGACCGAAACTTCTATTTCTGATTAAATTTTCCCGGGTGTTGGAGTTTTTTTCATTTTTTTGTATAATACCAATCAGTTCTGGAAGAGAAAATGACCCTCTCCTGGGATGTTGTTCTGGCCACGGAGATTTTTTTTTCCACTTTCGCGCTTTAGCCAAGAAAGGCCTAGCGATGGGCGATAACAATGTCCCAAATCGCGAGCTGGGCTGGCCCACGCTTTTAAATGTGGCCGTCCGCTCCCTGTTTTTAGAAGCCTCCTGGAACCTGGTCGGCCAGCAAAATCTGGGATTCGCGGCCGCGGTCAGCCCGGCCCTGCGGCGACTTTACCAAGACCAGCCTCAAGAGCTGGCCGCCGCCCAACGGCGGGTTTTAAGATTTTTTAACACCAATCCCATCTTAAGCGGGCTGGTCATCGGGGCGGCTCTGCGGGTGGAGGCGGAAAGAGCTAAGGGTTTGATCCAGGATCTGGAGGGAAGCCTCATCATCAGCTCCCTGGCCTCCACCTTGGCCGCCCATGGGGATATGTTGTTCTGGCAGGGTTGGCTCCCGTTGTGTTGCCTTCTGGGCTTTGGCCTTACCTGGTTGGGCCTCGCCCCAGGCCAGCTCTCCTGGGCTCCTCTGGTCATTCCGGCCCTGTTCTGCGCCTTGGCCTGGCCCACCCGCGTGGGAGGGATTTTTCACGGCTATCGGTTGGGCGGCCAGGCTCACAAGGCGATTAAAAGGTTTCACGTCCTGTTCATCGCCCGCTGGGCCCAGAGACTAACGGTTTTTTTGACCGGATTTCTAACGGTTTACGCTTACAAAATAATGCCTGGGCCGGCGAGCCAGGCCAAGGGCCTGGCGATTCTGGCCATCGTGGCTGTGGTCCTGTTTTTTGTCCTGGCTCAGCGACGCTGCCCGGCTTTGGGCCCCAAAATTCTGTACTTGGGTTTGGTCTTGAGCTTGGCTTTGACTGTCGCCTTGATTTAATTGGGTTTTTATAATTAATTTAATATTATAATATTAAATTAATTTATGATTTAATTATATTGTTTTATTAAATTATTTAATTTGAGGTCAAACGTCCAGCAAAAAAAATACCAGAAAGGAGCTCTTGGAGCGAAGCTAGCTTGACCGAAAAGCGGCTGAAAATTCTAAAAATGAATAACTCAGAAACCTTACCCAGACAACTAGAGCCACAGATTTCCTCCCCCGCTGTCATCAAAAACCGCTATGGCCTGCACGCCCGAGCCGCGGCCAAACTGGTCAAGGCGGCTGAGTCCTTCAAAGCGGATTTAACCTTGGCTAAAGATGAGTCCATGGCCGATGTCCGCAGTCTTCTGTCTCTTTTAAGCCTGGGTTGTTCCTATAACAGCCAAGTAACCCTGACCGCCTCTGGGGAGGACGCCTCAGCCGCGTTGTCCGCCTTGTTGGACATTATTAATGACGGTTTTGGGGAAGAGTGAGAGTTTTGGCCTAAAAACGCCCCAATGACCAGTTGACCTGACCTGACCCCGGCTTGTCGAGCCGTCGGGCTAGGGGGTTGGCCTGATTGCCGGGGCCGCTAATCCCGCCACTACGCGGTCAGCCAACGAGGCCAGCCCGCGAGGCCAGCCCGCGAGGTCATCCTACGAGGTCATCAATGAACCTGCCTCCACCTTTTGTGCCTCAAGGAGCTATTTTCAAAGGGATTGGCATAGGACAGGGGATCGCCATTGGCCCGGCGCACCTCATCAGCGCCACCAACATCCGCGTTCACCGCTACAAATTGACCAACAACCAGATGGTGGAAAAGGAGCTTGACCGACTCCAGAAAGCCCTAACCAGGACCGAGGACCAGTTTGTCCGGGCCAAAAATGGGCTGCCAGAGGAGTTAAGCAGTCAGGCCAGCATTTTTGACGCCCTGATTATCCTGCTGCGGGACCCGACTCTCATCAAATCCGTGAACAAAAAAATCGTCACTGACCGGGTTAACGCCGAGGCCGCCGTCAACCTGGCCATTCGCGAGATCTGCGCTATTCTCTCCAACATCAATGATCCCCATATCCGGAGCCGCCTGACGGACATTGAGCAGCTCGGCCAAGCCCTCATCGTGGCCATGCGCGACCAAGCCAACGGGGGGGCCCGGCCCATTTTTGTGGACGGCTGCGTTGTGGCCGCCGCTGACCTGAGCCCGGCCGAGGTCTCGGCCCTCCCAGTTGGCCAGGTGGCCGGGCTCATCACCGAGCAGGGTAGCCAGACTTCCCACGCGGCTCTGGTGGCTCAAGCCCTGGGGTTACCCACGGTCATGGGGGCCACGGACATCCTCAAGGTCCTGGAGCACGGGGACACCCTCATCGTGGACGCCCGCGAGGGGCACATCATCCGCAACCCCGACGAGGACGCCATCAAGTTCTATCAGACCAGCCAGCGAGCCCTCAAGGGCTACCAGCTGGAGATAGTTCGCAGCGCTCATCTGCCGGCCATCACCCTGGACGACCACCGGATCGACATCTTCGGTAACCTTGAGCTGGTTGAGGAGCTGCCGGCCATCATCGCCAATGGCGGGGAGGGGATTGGCCTCTATCGGACCGAGTTTCTCTACCTGACCCGACCGGAGCTCCCCTCCGAGGAAGAGCTCTATGAGGTTTATCGTCGAGTGGTGGCCTCGGCCGCCCCCCGACCGGTAACCATCCGGACCCTCGACCTGGGGGCGGACAAGATTTTAGCGGTCAGCGACACGGAGGGAGCCCGCCAGAACCAGGCCCTGGGGTTGAGGGCTATCCGCTTCTGCCTGAAGAACCTAGACGTTTTCCGGACCCAGCTGCGGGCCATCTTTCGAGCCTCGGCTCATGGCCAGACCCGGGTGCTACTGCCGATGATCTCCAGTCTTGAGGAGATCCGCCAAAGTAAGGAACTCATTGAGCAAACCCGCCAGGAATTGACCCAAGAGGGCTATCGGGTGGCTGAGGAGGTCCCGGTGGGCGTCATGATCGAGGTCCCGGCGGCGGTGATCCTTATTGATGAGCTGGCCCGGGAAGCCGACTTTCTGTCCATCGGGACTAACGATCTGATCCAGTACACCCTGGCCCTGGACCGCGGTAACCCAGAAGTCTCGGACCTCTATCAACCGTTTCACCCCTCGATTCTGCGCATGATCAAAAAAACCATCGAGGCTGGCCAAGCGGTCGGCGTCTCGGTCTCGGTCTGCGGGGATATGGCCGCCGGCCCCCTCTCCGCCCCCTTGCTGGTGGGCTTTGGGGCGGACATGTTGTCCATGCCCTTTGGGGTCATTCCCTTTATTAAACGGCTTTTTCGGATGTCTTTTTTTGAGGAAACCCAGAAACTGGCCGAGGAAACTCTCCGGGCCAAAACAGCCGACGAGGCCCTGGCCTGTGTCAAAGATCACCTTAAGGTGAGAAACGCCGATTATATCCAGGGGTTCCGGTTGGCCTCTTAACTGGCCCAGGCTGACTCAGACCCATCCCTGATTGACCGGCCAGAGAGCTTTATCTGGCCCCGCCCCCCCTCAGTTGCCCTAAATCTGGCCCTTTCCCCCCCCAAATCAAAAATAATCCCCACCCTCTGAAAAAAAAATTTGCCAGCCAAAATTCGTACTCATAAAAGCTAATCTAAACACTAAATATATAAATAAAAACTTATCATAAGTCTAAAGACTCTTTGAGATGATCTGGGACTTTAGGTCATCTTGATGGATTTAACTAAGAAAATATCGTATGATTTAGTAACGAAGTCTGAGGGATATTAGAGGACGCCAGGGATTGAGTCTCCTGGCTTTCATCAGGCCTCGCCCAGAAATTTTTCGCCTTTGACTGAAGCCAGACCGCTCTCTCTTCAGGCCTTCGCTGGCCCCTATAAGGATCGCCCCATGTCTAACCCCAAGCCTCGCGACCTCTCCTCCCGCCGCCGAGCCAGTCTCGCGTCTCTCCTGGTGGCCCTGGCCCTAACCTTGGCTACCCCGGCCAGTCTCATCGCCCAGTCCGATGACCTGGAGTTAGGTCGGCGGGCGGCCACAGCCGAGGGCGCGGAGGCAGCCCCGGCCGACCAGCTGAAGATTTCCCTGGGAGCCGGCGTGGCCTCAGCCCCGGAATTTGAGGGGGCCAAAAAGTATGAGATCAAATTCCTTCCAGTCGTGGAGCTAGGCTATGACCGGCTCTTTCTATCCCTCTCCCAGGGTCTGGGCGCCCGAATCATTGACAACGGTCGCTGGGTCGTGGCTCCCTCGGTTCGCTACCGGGCCGGGCGGGACGAGGACGACAGCGATATTTTGAAAGGCATGGGCGATGTGGATGATGGCCTGGCCGCCGGGGTCATGGTCAAATTCAGCCCCAGTGATTTCTCCTTATTTTTTAACGGCTATCAGGGCCTTGGCTCAGCCGAGGGCTTGACGATGGAGTTGGGGGCGGCCTACAAAATCCAGGTGATGGAACATTTAAAATTCTCCGCCGAGCTTTCAACCATGTTCGCCGACGAGGAATATAATCAGGAATTTTTCGGCGTCAACTCCCAACAGGCCGGTCGGACTGGCTATGACCGCTATCAACCGGACTCAGGTTTCAAGCACGTGGCTCTGGGGGGCGCCCTTAGCTACAGCCTGACCCAGAACCTGAACCTGGGCCTCTTTGGCGAGTACAAGGTTCTCACCGGGCCAGCCGCCGACTCGCCCCTGGTGGAGCGAGGCTCCAAAAACCAGTTCTCCTCGGGCCTGATGCTGGGTTTTAACCTCAGATAGGCTATTTAAATCAAGTAGCCAAGAAGAAAATTAGAGAAAATTTTAACTAAGCTGTAGGAACTGCCAACTATCCTTGAGCGATGGTTCGCCAGACTCGAAAGGCCTGAAGAAACTCTAAGTCTGTGGACAGGTCAAAAAACAGGCCGGCCCCCTGCGGGGTCTCGACCTGTTTTTTAAACTCTGGCCCTTTGGGGTCAACTTTTATTTAGCTCTAGTCCCTCTGAGGCGGCCTATTTTTTAGACCTGACCCCGCTGGAAATTTTAACCTTAATAATTTAAATTTTTCAAATAATACCTTGAAAATACCCATTTAGATTCAAAGTCCCGGAAACCCCAATGTTTTAGCTGGACCGGCGGAATCGCGAAATTTTCGGGCCAACTCAGCGCTCTGAGATCTAAATTTAACCAATTGATAAACATCTTATTAAAACTTTAGACCGGGCCTCAAAACCGCCGGCCCGCCAAACTGACCAGGGCCGGCCGAAGATGACCGCCCCCGCAAACGCTGGCGCGGTTCACCCTTGTTCAAGGGGTGAGGAGCAAAGGGTGAGGTTGGAAATAGCCCCCAGTTGCCAGGGTCAGGCTCTGAAGCTGATGATTCAGGGACTAGCGCGCTGGAAAAAAATCGTTCCCTCTTACCATAGCTGAGCCCTAGCTCCTGAGATTTGGCAGCCACTATAGCGGCTCTAGCCCGTTCAACTTTGACCAGTATATCCTCAATTTTAGCCATTAAATGGTAGTTTTTTTCTTATCATTATAATAATCAATAAACGAAAATATTTTATTAACCAAATCATCAACAGAATTAAAAGTACCTCAATAAAATGATTACCACATGTAACGAGCTTATATAACGATCCTCCGCCTATCTCCATTGTCGTTTGCGTGGATGAAAAAACTCAGCTTAAGGCTCTTGAACGCCACAGTACCCTCCACTCTCCTCGCCAGCTCACCCAGCGAGCCATAGGCGCGACCGCCAACGAAATGGAACCACCTCTCTTTTCGCCGATCTAGAGGTTCACTATTGTTCATGGCATTTGTTGTTCATGACATTTGTATGGAAAGACGCCCAAGCCAGGATTTTATTCATTTTCTTGATCGTCTAGTAGATGAATTGCCTAAAGATAAAGAAATACACTTAATTATGGACAACTACGTAACGCACAAAACAGCGTTTATTAACGAGTGGTTGAAAAAACATCCATGAGTTCATTTTCACTTTACTCCGACATCATCTTTATGGTTAAACAGGGTTCCCGGGGGTTAAGAAAATCAAGCAAAGTTGACAGGCCCCACGGGAAAGAAGCCTTGGACTCAGGACCGACGCTTTGGCTGAGGGCCCGCTACCCAGGGTCAGGATCAAGATTACCGCCAGGGCCGGGTAGGTCTTAGAAAAAATGGTCATTTTTGATCTCAAAGCTAATTGCCCTGGGTACAGGTTAATCAGGGAAAAATTAGTTTAAGCTGGAATCATATCTGGCTATTCTACATAAAATAATACTATAAGTATATAATTTAAAAAAAATATTTGCTTTAACTAATCTAAATGATAATAATTTGCCAATTAATTTCAGAGTTTAAGATCACAAATAGAGAATTTAGGATTATAGCCACGGATCTAATTTTACTATCCCTGGTGAACGCCGACCAAACGCTAAGGAATTATTTTGTCGATTTAGAGGGGTATTGCGGATTATAAATTTCCATTTATAAAAAATATCAGTCATTAGTCTCTAATAGATCTCAATAAAAACACAGACTTTTTAGCTAACCTCTGGAAATAATTTTACAAGAGCTCTCGGATAATTTTCTTGACAATCGCCTTTAAAACTGGCATTATCAGGTTTTTATTCAGTTGAGCTTGACTTTTGGCTTTTAGGCTAATTTGTTTTTCATCCGCTTTGGCTTGGTTTTCTCAAACAGCCAGTTCCTCTGCCAGAGAAGTTGGATTTTTTTCGCGGTCATTTCCAGCGTCTCTCTAATAATGTTTTCAGTTTTTTTTATTCTTCGGCTCCATCCAATAAGGAGGATCAATTGACCGCGCTCGCCTGGGCTAATTTATATTATTTAATATATTGAGCCGCCCATCAGGCTTATCCCAAAATACGCCGCAACCTCCTCAGGCCAGGACTTTTTATCCCGGCCCTTGAGTCTCCCGATTCTGGCCCCTAGCCAGAAAAGGCCTCATCCCCCTGGGGATGGGCTCGAGTCGGGAAGCGGTATATTGCTTAGGAGAACCGCGATGAACGCCAATTCCGCCACTTCAGTTCCCCAAACTGAGCGCCGGTCGCCTTTTCAATTTTTCGCTTTGCCTCTTTTCATTTTCCTTTTGCTTTTCTCTTTTGGCTGCGCCAAAAAATCAGATAATTACGCCCGCCCTCAACTGCCTGTTTCGCCCCAGAGCGCTAATCAGAAAAAGGTTAACAGTATCCTCAAGACCGCCTTTTCCCAGATGGGCAATCCTTATCGCTACGGCGGCAGCGCCCCGGAAACGGGCTTTGACTGCTCTGGTTTTGTGGGCTGGGTTTACAAACAGTATGGCGTGTCCCTGCCCCGCTCCTCGCGGGATATGATGGCGGTGGGCACCCCCATTGACAAAGAGGATCTCCGGCCCGGGGATCTGGTCTTCTTCAACTACGGCTACTCCCATGTCGGTATCTACACCGGCAATGATAAATATATTCACAGCCCCCGCACGGGCAAAACCATCACCGAAAGCGACCTTAACGGTCGGGGCCGCAAGGAGCGCTTTGTGGCCGCCCGCCGGATCATTGACAACCAGGGCATCTCCACCATCTCCGAGCGACTGAAGGCCGAGTGGATCAGCCAGTCGCGGCACCAGGCCCGCCTGGCCCTCAATGAGAAAAACGGGCGCGGCGTGGCCACGACCAGCTCCCGCCTGAGCGGTCAGACCGCCTCCCGGGGCTCTGGCTCCAGAATCGCCGTTAACTCCAAAAATGTCGCTGGGGCCAAAATCAAGGTCGCCTCTGGGGACACCCTGGTGGCTCTGGCCAAAAAGCACGGGGTCACCACTCAAGAGTTAGTCGCCGCCAACAACCTGCGCGACAAGCATCGGCTCAGGCTCGGGCAGGTTCTGATTGTGCCCCAGAAGGCCAAGGTTACCCCGGTAGCCAAATCCGCCAACAACAAAAACCTGACCGCCAAGGCCAGCCCGAAGAAACCCTCTGTCAAGGCCAAAAACTCCCGGGCCAAGTCCAGGGTTAAGGTCAAGACCAACTCCAAGAGCCGGGGCGGGACTAAAGTCTCGACCAGAAAGAGCGCGGCCCCGACCAAGGCCTCAGCTAAAGCCGCGGCCAAGTCCCCGGCCAAGGGCGCCAACAAAGTCGCGGCCAAATCCCCAGCCAAGGGCGCCAACAAAGTCGCGGGCAAATCCTCCACCCGAGCCTCCAACAAAGTTGTGGCCAAGGCCGCGGTGAAAAACAAAGCCAAAACCACCCGGCGTTGAATGCCTCACCCCTCTCTGGGGCAGGCTCTCCAGCCAGCGGGACTTGACGATTGACGAGCGGGACTTTTATAGCCGCTTTTAAAAAACTGGTTGATTTTAAAAAAAGGGTTTAAAGCCAGGGGTGGCTTGTCTCCTCTGGCTTTGGACCCTTTTTTAGCCTGTTTCTTTTTTAAACCACTTCGGCGGTTAAGCCACCCCTCGCCTTAACCGCCCATTATCTTAGTCCAGTACTCCCGATTCCGAGGACCATCGAATTCCCCGAAAAAGAGCCCCTGCCAGGTCCCCAGCGCCAGACGACCCTCCTCTATTATGATCTGACAACTGGAGCCCAGAGCCGAGGCTTTCAGGTGGGCCCGGCTGTTGCCTTCCAGGTGGTTAAAATCCGGGCTGTCTGGAAAAGCCCGGCCCAGGCCCAACAAGAGATCCCGGGCCACCATGGGGTCGGCGTTTTCGTTGATGGTCAGGCCCGCCGTGGTGTGGGGGCAAAAAACCACCACCAACCCGCTCTGGACCTGACTCGCGGCCACCGCCGCCCGCACCGTCTCCGTGATGGGATAAAAACCCTCCCGCAGAGTTGTCTTAAGACTGTGTCGCTCCAACCGGCTCATGGATACCTCCATTGGCTATGGGCAGTTTAATTGTAAAAGCCGAGCCACTTTTTCCGTCCGAGGACACCCGGATATGCCCATGGCCTTTGCGGATTATGCCCCAGACCGTGGCCAGGCCCAGACCAGTGCCCTTGGGCTTGGTGGTGTAGAAGGGCTGAAAAATGTTTTTCATCTTATCCTCGGGGATACCGCGGCCATTATCCTGGACGGACAGGGTCACAAAGCCGGGCGTGTCCGCGGCGACCTGGGTGGAGACGACCATCTTGAGGCCCCGATAGGGATCAGCGGCCTCAATGGCGTTCTGAAGGAGGTTGAAGAGGACCTGGGTCAGTTGGCCATAATCAAAAAAGACCTGAGGAATCTTGGCCAGATTCTTGGCGATGGAGACCTCCTCGCCCTTCCAGCTCCGAAAAACGTGCAGCTGATCCTCAATGAGCTGGTTGAGGTCAATAGCCTGAGGGGATCCGATGGGGGGACGGGCGTAAGCCAGAAAGTCATTGACCAGGGAGCCGAGGCGGTCCATTTCCCGACCGATGATGACAATCAAGTGCCGGCGATCCTCCTCGGAAAGGTTCTGGTTGGTGATCATGTTCCAGGAACCGGCCATGGCCGCCAGGGGAGTCCTTATTTCGTGAGCCAGGCCGGCGGCCAGCTCGCCGAGAGCGGCCAGGTGCTCACTGCGCTTGATCTCGGCCTGCATCTGGCTGATGGCCGTGCGGTCCTGGAGCACCAAGAGTCGGCCCCAGGACTCATTATTTTTATCGACCAGATCGGTAACGTTGATTTCCAGGACCAGCTCGGTCTGGTCAGCCTCGCGGAAGTGCTTGATGGTCAAGCCCTCGCTGAGAGAGCCGCCCCGCCCCTCAAAAAGAAATGTTCCCACCAACTCAGGAAAGAGCCGCTGCCACATCTGACCCCGGGCCTCGTCATAGCTTACCTTGAGAACCTGCCGGCCAGCCCGGTTGATGGAGAGAATCCGGCCGTGCAGATCCATGGTGATGAGGGCCGTGTCAATGCTCTGGATAATGCTGTCGTTAAGCTCGTAGAGCCGGTCATAGGAGGCCTGGCTGGTCTCCAGAGCCTGGCTGGAGATGTCCAACTGGGACGACAGGTACCCCCCCAGGATGGCCACCAGATAAGTGGCCCCGGAGTTGACCAGAATAGTCAGGGCCAGCTCGGACGAGGATATGCTCAGGCCCAAGGGCCCCATGCCCGGCAGGTAACCATAATAATGCAGGTCAACTATGCCGGCCCAGGCCAGGGCTGAGACCGTGGCCGCCAGAAAGGAGATTTTGAAGCCCCCCAGAAAGGAGCTGTTGACGACAACGATAATGAGGAGAAAAGCGATGGCGCTCTCCACCCCCCCGGTCAGCACAATAATGATCGAGGCCAGGATGGTGTCCCCCAGCATCTGCAGGAAGATCTGCCCTCCGGTCCCCAGGAACATGGGCATGAGCTGGTAGTACACCACAGCCAGCCCAAAGAAGGCGATCACCACGATGACCACGGCGTTGGACCAATACTCCAAAAAGATCGGCACCCGACCGTTTATGTAGATCAAGATGATGGTGGCCATCAAAAAGGTATTGGTGATCATCCGAAAGAGAAACAGCCATTTAAGCCGACCGGCCTCTATCGTGCGGGGAAACCATTGCATGAGCCAGACACGCTCCTCTGCGCGGCCTATCCAGGGCCTAGCGCGCCGCCCCAGAGAAATATAGCCCTGGAGCGACCCAAAAAACTGATCCTAAGGTACCCGCTCCCAGCCCCAAAAATCAACCGAAATCCCCTGGCTCCGTTCCGCTCAACCAACCAGCCGGCAACCCACGGGGGACCTCGGCGAAAACCGAGCCGCCCCGGCCCCCCAAGAGCCGCCCATAACCCCAAAAATTCCCGGATCTCTTAATCGCGTTGGCTAGCTCTTGATACCCCAATCAGTAAAAAACTAAGGCCCTGGCCGACTCCAAGCCGACTCTCAATCTTCTAAATAAACTAATTTTTTCTCAATAATATTAATTTAACTAAAATTACATAAATACCCAGGACTGGTCGATCGTCAGGGCCAGACGGAAAATCCGGGGCCAAAAATTATCGCCCGCAGGCTGGCGAAAAAAAAAGGCAATAAAAAAAATTTTACCATTTTCTAAATATAATTAAACATTAAATTTTAGCATGAAAAATAATAAAATGTCTTAATTAACTATTCGTAGATTCCAGGCCCCTGGGATCAGGGGTTAAAAAAAATGTTAGAAAATTCGCGAGGTTACGAAAAAAAATGCCAAAAAAAAACCGACCTCCATTTTTCAAGGCTTTAGGAAGAAATTAAAAAAAATCACGTCTTGATTTTAGTTAAGGAAAAATATATTCTTTAAGTTATTGAGGGTGGGCGACCACCCCAAGCCCCTATCAAAAATAATAAAATATCTGATTTTTAGCGTCAATTTGAGCCCTTTTTTAGGCCAAAAATTTTCGCTAAGTGGGTATCTTTTTACCCGCTCGGGGGAGGTTTATTCCCGCCTTTGGAGTTGGGCGTTGACGGCCAACTCTAATTCAGATTAAACAAAGCTGATTTTTCGAATTACAACCTAATTAAAAAAATATTATAACTATTATCAAGACCGAATATTAGTTCGTTAAACCCTTAAAACCCAAAATCCTTAAATGCCTTAGCAATATTTTCACAAAAAATATTTTTAGTGTTAATCAATTTATTGGTAATATTACATTTTATAATAATAATAATTATATTTTAATTTTATTTATTTTTTTATATATTTATAATATCTTTGTAATAAACATTTTTAAAAATCTTAACAAAAAATTATCTTAAATTTTATACATTACTAAATCATTTTTTTATCAATAAATATTAGTAATAGTCTTATGTTTTTTTCAATAGTAATATTTCCATCTTTTTAAATAAACTTTGTTAATTTTTTGGGCGATTTTATGTAGCAATGCCATGCGAGGCTATCCTGATAGGGCCTGATACCTGACCAAAAAAAAGTCGAGCGCCCTGACTGGGAAAAAACTGACAAGACGACATTTTAAGCTCGCCTGGTAGTCTCTCTTTTGCCGAATGGTCAGGAGGAACTGATTATGTCCCAAGTCACGTTGAAGTCCCCGGTGGTTGGGTGGGCGCTTAACCTAGCCGGGAACCGTCATTTTAAGCTTTTGATCTGGTCATGGCTGATTATTCTGGCCTTAACGCTTTCCTCTGGGTTGGCCAGAGCGGCTAACCACAATTATGATGGAAATACTCGAGATACTTTCCAAAGTAATATAAACTCTTCTTATGATGGTGACTCAATAACAATTACCACTAATGGGCCGATTACTTTTGCCGCCGGTGTGCCCGCATTAATTATTAACAAAAATAATTTAACAATTCAGGGAAATTCTCCGACTAATTTTGGAAATGGTGTTGATTCACTATATCAAAAAATTTTTAATTACGCTAATACAAATAAAAATGCTACATTAAATGAGTTATTAAATTTTATTTCTCCAAATATTAATAATCAAGCTGATATTTACAGTACAAATGCTAAAATCATTACTAGTAGCAATCCTAGAACTGTAAACAGTTTAACGCCATCTGTATATGAAGGCAATAAAATTATTCATATTAATGATAATATAAATAATTTTACTTTTAATAACATAAATTTTAAAAATATTATGATAACATATACCTTTCCTGACCTTACAGCTACTGAAGTTGGTGGAGGAGGAATAGTCAACAGCTTTATAGGAAACGACCGAGCCAATAGCCACTACGCCACTATGGGGAATATTCTAGATAATTCCTTCACGAATTTAACGGTTGAGGTGCATGGATTTCGCGATGTCAACTATCTGGCTGGCGGCGGCATAATTGGCCTTCGCTCTACGGAAAATTCAACTACTATCGGGCAAATCAACGGCAATTTATTTAAAGGGATTAAAGTAACCACGGACCAATCCACAAACACGTCAGCCAAAAGCAGCGCCTATATTGAAGGTGGTGGTCTTATCGGGCTGGACGCGGTATCCTCGCCATCCAAATACAAGGGGCACGCCTATCTTCAAAGACTCTCCAATAACCTGTTCACCGATGTCAAAATAAAGTCTGACGACATGATCCTGGGGGCTGGTTTGGTGGGTGTGAACAACAACAGCCAAAACAACGACAAACAAGCCGGGACCAACAACTCCTTGACCTTCGCCAAACTGGACACAGTTTACCGAAATGTTTTCGGCAACGGCGCCAGTAACGATATAAGTGTCATCGCCGGCTATTCTCTGCGCGGGGGCGGGGTTATCGGAGTCAATGGTTTATCCAGCGCGGACACGCATTTGACTTACCTTTATGAAAATGTCTTTGGGGGAATCAATGTCAGCGTGGGAACCTACCTGAAAGGCGGGGGTATAGTTGGCCTTAATAACAATGACGCGGATAAATATACTTACAATGTCAATACAACCATAGCAAATTGGGCAATTAGCTCTAATTTAGAGAATATAGTCAGTAATTTATTTTATAATATTGATGTTAGCGCGGGAGATGGTGCCAAACAAAGCGCTGGCAAAAAAGGAGAGATTTCCGGTGGCGGAATTATTGGGGTCCGGACAGGCCCCAACGCGGCTAATATTGGTTTATTGGTCAATAATATTTTTAAGAATATAAATGTCTCCTCTAACGGACCAGGCGCCGGAACTGGCAGTAATATTTTAGGAGGTGGGGTTGTCGGGGTCAGCTCGGAATGGTGGTCAACCTTAGAGGGGGCGTACAACAACTATTTTGAAAATATTTCTGTTAAAGTAAATGAGGGTCATTTAGCCGGGGATAAAGGCCACATAAAAGGCGGTGGCGTCATTGGGCTCTATTCAGGCGTTACCCACGCTGACACCAAAAATCCTTTAGCCTTGGGCAGCGTTTTGACTAACAACGTCTTTCAAGCCATTGATGTTGAAACCAAAATCGGCAACATATATGGCGGCGGGATTATCGGGGCCACCGCGTTTAATGGGAGCGCAACGCCTGGCAGATCCAGCCAGGCCGGTTTTACCGCGATTGGCAATAATTATTTTGGAGATACAACCAAAAAAATTAATGTAAAAACTAATAACTTAACTGGTGGTGGTCTGATAGGCGTCTACTCCGAAAATGGCAGCTCTTCCATTATGTCCATTGATAATAACCAATTCGCCTCGAACGGCATTGTCATTGCCGCCTCAAACATCACCGGGGGCGGACTTATTGGAACAGTCATTGGACCCCACTCAACAAACGTTTCAAGCCTCAAATACGTAACTAATAACAATTTTAGATATCAGAACGTAACTACCAGTGGGCATATTATTGGTGGCGGCCTGGTCGGCGCGGTGGCCTTAGGAGAGGGCGACGCCAATATATTAGCTATTTCAAGTGATAAAGACGCTAGCGTGTTCGTTAATAACAAAATTTCTATTGGGAGATATCTTGAGGGTGGTGGTCTTATAGGCGTAAGATCAGGTAAAATAGCTTCTATTGGCACTATTAATAATATTATTTTCTCACAAAATGAAATAAATGTTGGCGGTTTTATTGATGGCGGCGGCCTAATTGGCGTGACCGGTCCAGCGGCTGATAACGGTGATTCTAACGCCAGATACGGGATCTCCTTAATTAAAGACACCGCTTTTGAAAATAACCTTGTCATAGCCAATGGCCCAATCGCGGGCGGCCTCGTTTACAGTTATGGGCTAAACTCGCCATTAGTCATTGATGGCAGTAGATTCGAGGGAAACGGTTTTTACTCAAGCGTTACAGGCACCGATTGGACAGGTACCGTTCCAACCCCGACAGTATATGGAACTATCACCATTGACACCGGGCTGAAAAGAGATAATAAGCAATTGTACCAAACTAATAAGGTCACTCTATTAGCTAGAGAAAATGACCAAACCGTTTTCAGTGGCAACACAATTGGTAATGGAACACATACTTGGACTAACTCATTATATTTCGGTCGCGTGCCAATAATGGTAGAAGACAAGGCCACGGGTAAATATAAATTTAATGAGGATAAAGCCTACTCTGACGCGGAATTA
>JAISMU010000120.1 GCA_031276635.1 Deltaproteobacteria bacterium
ATTATCGGAATTGGCCTGCTTTGAGCTAAAGACAGAACTCCGCGTCGCTGACTTATTCGTCAGTTTGTCTATATTTGCTGATTTATGATTTTTCAGCGAGATACTTCCGACGGAAGCGCGTAAATTAGTCGTCCTTGATAAAGTCGTAATATCTTGAAATCATTAGATAAATCTAAGATTTCTTCTTAATTTTCGACCGGATTTTTATGCCCGCTGGCAAAACCTGGTCGAAATCACCATATTAATGTGTTTTATTACTATAATTATTTAATTTTATATAAGTAATGAGTTGAAAAAATCTAAATATAGCCAAAATGCCTCTTTTTATCTTATTAAATTATTACAAATTGAGATATATAATTCATCAAAAATTGATCAAGAAATAACTAAAGAGCATATTAAAATATTTAGAGATTGAATATAGAATGTCAATTTAAAATTTATACAGGTAATACATTAAAAAACTATCATATATCACAAAATTACAGTCTAAAGGCAAAAAAAATGACATCCTAATGGAAGTAAAAATAAGCAAAAATCTAATTTTACAGTAAATAATGTTAAAAATAGTGTTATTGATAACAAAAGAGGGTGCTCTAAAGGAAGTAAAAAAAATAATAAATTATACTAAAAATCAATAAAAATTATCTTTTGGGTAATTTTACACTTTTTAATTGTATAAATAAATTTTTTGCAATCAATAATTAACTTTTTTAATTTAATACAGTTTTTTAGAGTGAAATTCATTTTTAGACCCAAAAAAAATGAAAATTATAGCTAAAGAAAATATGATCGTTTTTCTGGCTAGGGCGCTTTAAAGGGTTGAGGAAAATTTAAAATTGCGGCAGGGCATATTGACAGCGTAACTATTTCCTGTATAATAAAAAAAGTATGACTAATTATTATGCCAGAGATTGATAACAATCCACGCCCCACAGATATTTCTTCCAACGTTTCTTCGCCAACAGTGGCTCCTTTGTCAACGCCGCTGACATCGGCGCCGTCCGCTGGGGGTAATGGGTATGCCGAAAGACTTATGAAAGTTGAGTTTCAAGTCGAAAAGTTAAGCAAAGACATTCAAGAAGTTAAAACAATTTGTCAAGACAATACTAAATCTATTGAAAACTTAAAAGTTGAGGTCAAAGCTCTTGATAACAAAGTTGATAATGTGAGTAAAGATCTAACTAATAAAATTGAAAATATGGGTACATATTTTTCTAATAAGTTTGAAAATATAGAATCTTTAATGAATGCTAAATTTGAGCTTATATATACTAAATTAAGTGCTAAATCGGATATTTCAGACGAACGCTCTAAAATTACTATTGGATTATTAGTTGCTTTGTTAGTAGGTGTGGTTGTATTAATTTGTAAAGGAAGTCATTAATGATTATCAAGTTGATTTGTTCTATAATTATGGCTTTATGTTAAAATTTAGAAAATCCTATCTTAAATAGCCTCGATTACTGTCTGTCAATCATGGAACGTTCTCATAAAATCAAGATTAACAGTCCTATATTTAAATTAAAAATTTTTTGTATTTAAGTGAAATATAATTTTAATTAAGTTAAAAATAAATTAATACCAAGTAATTATAATATTTAAATTGAAAATGATATTATTTTGTCTGCAAAATTAAAATATTAACTTTTCCAAACCGAAAACGAAATATTTTTTAATAGATTTGTCAGTCAAACCCAGGCAGTTTAAAACCTGAGTTAAATAAAGTGGAGTTTTGGCTGAGGATGGGCGAGGTCAGGCGATTTTTTAAGGGCTTCCGCCGGTCGGGGTGGAGATGTTGACAGCGTTGAAGCTCCTTTGTTGGGAGCTTTTTTTGCGGCCGTTTAAAGGCTTCCAAGTTAGACTATATTCGCATAAAATATAATATGATAAAATTTATTATTAGATTAGATTATGACGTGATTATCGACTATTTTGAAAAGAATATTTAAACGTCCTAAGGATTGGATTAGGGGCTCTGGTGGGGGATTGGATTAGCGAAAATGGTTCCATTGAGCTAGGTTTTAAGAGGTGACAGGCAAATTCATGGAAGTGCCGATTCTGAAAATTCCCTTTGATCAGGAGGACGCCCGATCTATTGGCGAGGATTTGAGCCGGATGCTCTTGTCTGGTCACTTAGCCATGGGCGAAAAATGCCGTCTTTTTGAGAGCGCTCTGGCTGACTTTGTCGGGGTCAGATGGGCGGTGGGTTGTCAGAGTGGCACCGCCGCTCTGGAGATGATTGCCCGGGCCCTGGATCTGGCTGGCGGCTCAGTGGTCGTGCCGGCTCTCACGTTCATGGCCACGGCCTTGGCTCCCCTGGCGGCCGGGGCCAGGATAATTGTGGCGGACGTGGATCCCATTTCTTTTCAACTGGATCCCGAGGCTTTGGTCAGTCAGCTCCGCCCGGACACCCGAGCCATTATTTTAGTTCATCTGGGCGGTTTCATGTCTTCTCGCTGGCGAGCCCTAGTCAGCCTGGCCCAGGAGCGTGGCCTTTATTTAATTGAGGACGCGGCCCATGCCCATGGGGCGGAGATCGAGGGGGTCAAGGCCGGTTCCCTGGGGGTGGCCGCGGCTTTTTCCTTTTACCCCACCAAGGTCCTGACCACGGCTGAGGGGGGCGCGGTCACCACCAGCGAGGCCAGTCTGCGGGAAAAGCTCTTGACTCTCCGGCAGCACGGCCAGAAAAACCCCGGCTCCAACTTGCACGAAAGTTTTGGCCTCAACTACCGACCGTCGGAGATTCACGCCCTTTTGGGCTTACGAATGATGGCCAAGGCGGACTGGATTCTGGCTCAGCGGCGAGCGGCGGCGGCCATTTACGATCAACTTCTGGCCCATAGCCCGCTCCAGGCCATCCAGGCCGCCCCGGGGGAAAAACCAGCTTATTATAAATACTTGGCCCTCTTGCCGGAAAAGACCGCCAGGGATAAAATTAAGCGACGTCTGAAAGACGAGTTTCAGGTCAGCCTAGCCGGGGAGGTTTACGCGACGCCTCTGACCCGGCAGCCTTTTTTCGTCAACAATCCCCAGTCGCTGGCCGGGCCCCTCTGTCCCGCGCCCGTGGCCGAAATGGTCGCCGAGCGTCAGGTGGCCCTGCCCATTTGGCCGGGCTTGTCGTTGGAGGCCCAGGAATATGTTGTCGATTGCCTTTTAAGGTCTCTGTGATTTTTATTCCATCCTCTGTTCGTTTCTTTTTGTTCGTTTTCTTTTGTTTTCAGGATGAAAATTTAATTTTGTGGGAGAAAAAAAATGAGCGTGGTAGTTGTTTCGGGAAGCCCGCGAGAAACTTCCAACGCCGGCCTGCTGGCTGAGGTGGCCGTTAAAGCCATTGGGGCCCAGGGTTCGGAGGTCAAAAAGTTTGTCATTAACGAGTTGGCGGCTAAAGGGTGCCAGGCCTGTTACAGTTGCAAGGGCAAGACCGAGTTTTGCGCGATCAAGGACGATCTGACTCACGCGTTGTCGTCAGTGACCAACGCGGATTATGTCATTTTCGTTACCCCTATCTACATAGGGGAGATCACCGCGCAGGCCAAGATCTTTGTGGATCGGTGCTACAGCCTGTTCAAGCCCGACTTTAAAACTAACCCCGCCCCCGGTCGCCTGGCCCCGGGCAAGAAGTTTTTGTTGATTTTTACCCAGGGCAATCCTGACGCGACCATTTATCAAAAAAACCTTCAGTCTTATCTGGGGTATTTTAAACGCCTGGGCTTCCAGCTGGTCGAGGGCGTGGTGGCGGCGGGCTTGGCTAAGGAGAGCGTCCTGGAGACCCGACCGGACCTGGTCAAGAAGGTGGAGGACGCGGCTAAATCCTTGCTCCAGGGTTAGCCTGAAGGTTTGACCGAAGAATTGGGCCTCGCAAATCCCAGGGATTTTCAGAGGCCCAAAAGGAAATCCACTGGTTGCACGCCATAGTGGCTGGGGTGGAAGCAGTTCACCACCCGCCTTTTGAGTTCCCCACTCGCGTCTTTTTCCCCCAGATCAATGACTTCCCCAAGAGTGGGGGTTTCGCCCTCGCCCAGGAGCAACAGTTGGGCCAGGGGCCAGCCCTCCTCACTGTCGGGCGGGGTGTGTTTGGCCAGGGCCAGCTCCCGGGAGCTCAAAGCCAGCAGGCTACCCACCGGCCAGGGGCCGACGAAGTTGATGAAGACCTTGACCAGCAAGTGATCGAGCTGGTTGGCCGATTTATCCAGCAAGACCATCAGGGCCTCAAAGGGAGACATCTCCGATCGCCAAGGTCGGGCTGAGGTCATGGCCACGTACTGATCGGCGATGGCCAGAATCCGGCCAAACAGAGAGATGGCCTGAGGGTTGTCGTTTCTGGGGTAACCGGAGCCGTCCAGGCCCTGGTGATGCTCATTGGTGGGGTTGAGCATGGCCAGTTTCAAAGTGAAGGTGGCGTTGAGCCGGACTATGTGATAGAGGCTGGCCAGGACGTGACTCTGAGCCAGGGCCCGGTCCTTGCCCTCCAGGCGACCAGGGATATTAGCCACGCGCAGTGGAGCCCCGGCCATGCCAATGTCATGAAACAGGCTGGCCAGGCCCAGCTGCTCCAGGGCCGCCCGGGAGAGCCTTAAGCGGTGGCCCACGCCGATGGCCAGAATGGCCGTGTTCACCGAGTGAGTGAAGAGGGCGTCCGTGCCATCGCGGATGGTGGAGAGAGCCAGAAAGACGATTTCATCCTCAAAGAGAATGTCGATGAGCTCTTGAATGGCCCGTTTGGCCTTTTGCACCCCGATTTTCTTTTTTTCGCCGAGGCGGCTGTAAATATTGCGCGTGACGGTTAGGGCTTGGGAATAGGCCCTTTTGGCTTGATTGACCAGCTCCGGGCTCAAATTGGTCCGGGTGAGCGCCTGGCGGCCCTGGGGGCCGTCCCCGCCCCCTTCGCCGCTTGCCATCAGAACGCTGTCATGGTCCTTCTCCTGGGTCACCTGGGCCCAGGCCAGATCCTCAATAAGGTTTTCCGCCAGCCACTGATAGGGCTCTTTTTCCCTCTTAGAGCGGTTGAGGACATCCATCAGGCGAACAATGGTGGTGTCCGAAACCTCTTCGTTGGGGAATAATTTAAGGCCATTGATGTCGCGTTCTTGGAAAAACTCGGAGATTTTGATTACCGTGTTCCACATGGCCGCGGAGTAGATAATCCTCTCATCATTAAGGTAAAACCGGCCCCGGTAGAGAGCGAACTCGGCTGGCCTCCCCTTGGCCCAGAGCCTTTTGAGGGCGGCCCGGAAGGACTCAATGTTGTCCATGAAGAGCTTGTTGTTGGCCTGATGGATCTTCACCACCTGCAATAGGCGGAACATGGCTGTCAATAGCTCTTCCCCCTCAGATATGGTTTTTTTTTCCTGCGCCATGGCTCTCTCCGCTAAAAATTACGGGCCGCTTCGGACTCGGCCTCCTGATAAGCCCGCCGCAAAGCCCGATAAAGGCTGCCGGAGGCCTGGCTCAATAAAGACTCCTGACCCAGGCCGGGTGGCATTAACAACAGGGCCAGGGCGGCCCCTAGACGATGGATGTGGTCTTTGGCCATGCCAAACAGGGCCCGCAGGTCTTTGCGCAATAAAACTCGACCGGCGAACTCGGCGGCCTTGGGGGTGGAGGCGCACAGGCCCAGGCAGCGATAGCAATTTAACAAAACCGTCTCCGGTCGAGGCTGATCCAGCTCGTAACTGTTTTGGAGAAAGGTCAGAATAGTCTTTTCCACCACCGGGTCGCGTTTTTGGCTGATCAGGGAGTAGACCAGGCGGTTGACCAGCGGGTCAGGCTCGGCTAGAAGGTGGCTCAGGGAGCTGATCCGCTCGGGCTCTCGCTCCAAAAGGGTTTTGGCCACTTTTTCCCGGACCGCTGGGGAGACGTTGCGCGACAGGTTGATGAGAAACTGGTACGACTGATCCTTATTGGATAGCGGCACCAACTCAATCAGCCGGATAATGGTCTGGGGCTGAAAATTGACATTGACAATCGGGGCCATATCGGGCCCGATGTTGCAGGCCTGGTTGGCGATGGCCCCCAGGGCCACCGCTTTGACGGAGCGGTCCTGGATTTTGGGATAGAGCTTGACCAGCGACTCGGTTCCCTGGGCGGGTAGAAAACCCAGAAAGGTTTTCAGGCGCTCCATGTCCGCCTGGGTCAGCCCCTGGCCGCGGGGAGTCAGGGAGATTAGGCCATCAAGGATCTCCTCGCGGCAGAGACGGCTCTGGTAATCCGCGACCAGCTCGAAGGCGATCTCTGGCCGGTCCCGCTCCAGGGCGTAAAGGGACCTGATTATGGTCAGAACGGTCTCCAGCTCACCCCAGGCCAGGGAGAAACGGGTGGTTTCGGCCAAAAACTCCAGAATTGGCACTCGGCTGGCCTGATTTCGGGAGGTTTTGAGAATAGTCAGGGTTGGCTCCAGGCCATCAATGGCCCGGCGCTGGGAGTTCTGGGCGATGAGGGCGTTGAGGGCCTTTTTTTCCTCCTCAGTCAGCTGCCACAGTTTGGATTCCAGAAATTTCGAGTTCGGGTTTGAGCCGGGGCTGGGGGCGGGAGCGCTCGGCAGCCGCTGCAGGTTGAGATCGAGATTTTTGCCTATCTCGCCCACCCCTTTTTCCTCCAGCCATTGAAACAGGGCCCTTAAGGTGGCTGGCCGGTCGGACTGGCCCTGACCAGAGCCGCCGCCCGGGCCGTTCTCCTGGCCTGAGCCTCCCTCCTGCCCCGCGGCCTGGACCTGGATGACTTTCATGGCCGCGATATCGGTTATGGGGTCAATGTCCCAGAACTCGTTGGCCGTTTTGTATTTGATGTTTTGGAAATCGGCCTCCCACATGGCCGTGACCAGATCGTCCTCGTCATCCTCCCGGATCATTCGATAGCGGTTCAAGAGATTAATGAAGGCGAGCATCTCCTGGGATGAGACGCCCTCCAGAAACTCGACCCACTGGACCCCATCGCGGAAGAGGGGAAAAATGAGGTTCTGCTCCCCAGGTCGGTCCTGGTGAACAGACTGGCCATGATAGATCAGGGCGCTCATGTCCACGAAGAGCTTCAGGGACTCCTGCTCCTCTAAGAAATTGGTCAGCCATTGGTAGGTTTTGGTTACCGAGTCTTGGCGGATTTGGTTGTTTTCTGGGTATAAGGCGCAGTTCTTGATTGTCGCTATGAAACTTTGTAAACCAACCCGGACCTGGTCCACGAGATCGGCCAAGCTAGAGGCGCCCATCTGGTCTGGCGCGCCCATCTGGTCCGGTGATTGTTGGGCCATTAAGAGAGCCCCTCCAGGCGACAAAAAATGGGCTGTGAAGAATTATAAAAAGACAAAAGATTTTAGTTTTGGTTTAAGAACAAATTGAACTTTAAAATAGCGCTTTTTGGTCGTTTTGAGAAGGGCCAGGCCAAAAAAAACCCCTGGTCTCGGACCAGGGGTAAATTTTCAGCGACCTGGGGCGTTTGCTCGTTTTTTGACCAGCCCGGGGTATAGCCATCTCAGGAAGGCCAGCAGAGCCCAAGCCCCCAGAAAAGTCAAGACCGCCCCTGTCCCCAGGGCCACATTAGCCCCCGCCTGTCCTTGATAGGCCAGGCCCACTAGCAAGGACAGCAGGCCCAGCGGCGGCAGGGTCATCGCGGCCAGAAAGCGGAAAAAAAACAACAATGTCGGAGTCGCCCAGCCCCTGGGATCAGCCTAGTCGCGCGAGGCCCCAAGGATCCTGACCAGGAAAAGGAACAGATTCAGGAAGTCCAGATACAGCTCCAAGGCCCCGTTGATGACCGTGTTGCTCTCCTGGTCCTGGTTTTGGAATCCTCCGGCGTGAATGACCCGGAGCTTCTGGTGGTCATAGGCGGTCAGGGCGGCGAAAATGATGACCCCGACGAAGCAGATGACGTAGTCGAGCATCGGGCTCTTGGTGAAGGCGTTAACCAGGCTGGCCACGATGAGCCCAATCAAGGCCATGAACAGGAACCCGCCCCAGGCCTGCAGGGACTTTTTGGTCAAAAGACCATAGGCGGCCATGCCCCCGTAAATGACGGCCGTGGAGATAAAGGCTTTGAAAATGACCGTGGAGGGATAGATTAGGATCACGATGGACATCGTTGTGCCCACCGAGGCGGCGTAAAATATAAAAAGCCCCTTGATGGCTATGGGAGACAAAGTGTCCTTAAACTTGCCAATCGCGTAAACTACGCCCAACTGGACCACAAAAAGGATAATCCAGGAGAAGCTGCCGCTGTAGAGGAATTTAATCCAGGCCTCGGAGCCAGATAGCCAATAACCGACCAAGGCCGACAGGGCCAGGCCGCCACACATCCACAAGTAGACTTTTTGAAAAAAGAGGGCTTCGCTGGTCAGGGCCAATTGACTGGCGCTGGAGGGGCTCTGGCTTGGGTTCGGGGTGGTGAAATCTATCATAAGCGTTAAACTCCTTGGGGATAAATCATAATGGTCCCTGGGCGGGAAATCGCTTGACAAATGGGGCGCCCGGGCCGGGAAAGTCTTATTGGAATAATAAGCCTGATTGGGGCAAAAATCAACTGACCCGAGTAAAAATCAGGGCCAGGATTTCTTTGACCCAGGCTGCCTCAGCTGGAAACCTCTTATTATTATGAGGATTGGCTTGTTTTGTAAATTTTTGGTCAACTAAAAGTAATAATAATGTAAAATATTGAGAGAGGATCCGGTCGATTAGGTGATAGGCCTTTGACTAAAATTTTATGACGAAATAGTCTCTAAAAAGATGAAATTAATAAGTAAAAAATGCATATAATTATTTTTTATAAGTACTAAAACTTAATTAATAATTATAAATGTGTAAATAATTGTAATGATTTAAGCCAAGAGCTCGTTGGCTTTGACAGAGTGGATATTTTAGGTTAGAGACCCCAAACGCCAGCGGGGGGCGATCTCCTGACCAGGGCAATCTGGCCGAAATTGGGCAACGAGGTCGAGAACGGAGGAAAATGGTCGAAGAGAGCTCTAACCTCGGGGGCGGACGCGGGGCCCTGACCAGACGAAGGCCATCAAGCCCAGGTTAAGGCGCGGGAGTGAGGTTAGCCAAGAGGAGAAAATATTGGCCCCAGGCGGCTTCAACCTCCAACAGAGGAAGGCTTGACGACAAGAGCCCAATCTATCGCCTGACCTAGCGCCTCGACCTTGAGTCCCGAGGCCTCGGCGATTGGAGGTGAGGCCTTGAGTCAGTCGAGGCTTATTGGGCCAAAGATAAATGAGGGCTTGGGTTTTTCCTCTGAATCGCGGTTTTTTTCGGGATCCGCGGGGTGAGATTAAAGTGGGTTGATCAAGGCTCTGAGGTTCAGCTCATCTTTGCGGACAATAGTCGGCGGACCAGTCCACTCGGATTCCTCGCGCTCAAAAAAAATCTCCAGGGCCTTTTTAACCCCCTGAAGGTCGAATTGAGGGATATCCAGACACATATGCAGCCCCACGCCATAACCGTAACTGTAATCAAGCTCAACTCTTTCTCGCAGCTCCAGCCCGGTTTGAATCAGCTCCAACTGTCGGGCTTGAACTTTTTCGCAATAGAGAGAAAATTCTTCAAGCTCTCTATAATGATAACAGATGACTTGATCGCGAGCGTCTTTTACCGGCGTTAAATCCTGGTCGCCAAATATTTCTGGCCCATCATACGGTATTTCCGCCAGAGCCTGAGTGGCGGCCAGGCTCACAAGCTCACTCTCAAAATTACAAATCGCGCAGTTATACAGAATATCCTGGCGTCGACGACTGGAAAAATAAATGTCAATCCAGATTTGGCCGCTGTAATAGCCTCGCTCATCTTCGGCAAGTCGCGGATCCTCGGGTAAGTAGCCATGATATAAAAATTGTCGGTCAGTTCCCAGGGAGCGGGCTATCCGGCTGTTCAGGCGGACCACCTCATCCCGTCTTTGATAAGGCGATTTTTTTATCCAGGGTTTTATTTTCTTTTCTTTCTGGCTTTTCATCCATTGCCTCCAATAATCGCCTCCAATATTTTAGGCCCCAGCGGACCCAAGCTCACGCGAGCCTAAATCGCGAGCCCTATCTCGTAGGCTATAGCTCCTTCGCGAAATTGAGCGGGAGGAAATCAGATGTCGATTCCCACCTTCCCAGGAAAACAAGTGGCGTAATAGCAGACCTCAGGCGAGTTTGAAGCCAACCCGCGACTAGATAGGGTCAGCTCTCTTCAAAGGCTCTGGCCTCAAAATTCGCGAATATCAAAAACTTGGAAAAGTTCTTAAAAATCAGACTGAGAAAATGACGCGATCTGGCTCTATTATGTCTGGCCTTCGTTCCAATTTTCATCAGGTTTTGCCAAAAACACCCAAAAAAATTTTGAGGTTTGAGGTTAGAGGCTCCCGGGTGGGCTCAGGGTGGACCTGGACTGCCAGCTCAGCGGGAAAGGCGCGGCGTCCCTTCGTTCCAAAGGATATATCTCCAGGGAGATCCTCAATTGTTCCGGCCTTGGCCAGAGAGTCTTTTCGGCTCCCGCCAAGTTTCAGGCCAGACCAAACCTTTAAGGTCAGGTATTAAACATCAAATTGACATTTTTTGAGTCTGACGAACTATTTTATCTATCAAATAAAAAATAAAATAACATAATAAATTGTAAATATAACTTTTTATATTTAAATTTTGATTTATCATATGGTTGAAACCCTCTTATACGCGGGCCCATCTTGTTTTAGCCGGCCCCAGGCGCTATGATTAACCCCATATCTGCGATTGGCGCGAAGGATAAGGTTATTCAATTGCCAAGAATTCTGGCCCTGGATGTGGGCGAAAAAAGAGTTGGCGTGGCCGTGACTGACCCCCTGGGGTTGACGGCCCAGCCTCTTAAGGTTCTGCCCCGGCGGCCCCACGGGGCTTTTTTGGAAAGCGTGGCCGGGTTATGCCGGGAATATGAGGTTGAGTTGGTCGTTTTGGGCCTGCCCCGGCGCACGGATGGTCGGTTGGGTCCCGAGGCCCAGCGGGTTTTGGCTCTGGCCCACCAGTTTCGCTCCCGGCTGGGCCTGGTGGTGACAACCTGGGAAGAGTGGCTGACCACGGCCCAAGCGGAGCGGGTTCTCAAGTCGGACGGCTTAAATAGTCGCCAGCGGCGCGAGGTGGTGGACAAAATGGCGGCCACCCTGATTTTGCAGGGCTACCTGAGCCGCCCGCGGGTGGACTCCCCGGCGCCCGTTGAGGACCCCGGCCTGGCTCCCTCGCTGGACCCCGGCCCGGCTCAGGCCCAGGCTCAAACCTCATGATTAGTCAGCGTGAGTGTCGTCAAGCATGAGTAACGTCAAGCTCCCTGGAGCCAGCCCAATCAATCGCCCGAAGATCAAGACCGGCCCCAGCTTTGGCGGTCGGCTGATCGGTTTTGTCGGGGTCATTGTCCTGGCGGCCATGATCTTCGGGTTCTTGCGCCTTCTGGTCTACTCCCAGGATTTTCTGGCCCCGGAGTCGGTTAGTCGGGAAGTGGTGGTCTCCATTCCCCCTGGGGCCACCAACGCCCAGATTGGCCAGATCCTGCGGCGAGCCGGGGTAATTCGGTCGCCCGAGGCCTTCGGCTGGGCTTTGAAGATCCGGTCCCTGATCGGTAAACCCACCAGCTTGAAGGCCGGCGAGCAGGCCCTGGATCCCGCTTGGGACGTCTGGACGATTATCGCGACTCTCCATAAGGGCAATTTCAAGCTCTATCCCTTTACCGTGCCCGAGGGCCGGACCATGCTGGATATCGCCAACGCCGTGGAGGCGGCCGGCCTGGGGCGGGCGACTGAGTTTCTGGCTTTGACCAGGGATCGGGCCTTTATCGCCTCCCTGGGCATTCAGGCCCCGACCCTGGAGGGTTATCTGTTTCCAGAGACCTACAGTTTTCCCCGGGGGACGCCGCTTAAAACCATCATCGCGACCATGACGGACCAGTTTTTCAAGGTCTGGAACAAATACAGTTCCATGGCGGCCTTGAAGGGCATGAGCCTCAATGAGGTGGTCACCCTGGCCTCCATTGTGGAAAAGGAGACTGGCCGGCCCGAGGAAAGGCCCATGATCGCTGGGGTCTTCCTCAATCGCCTGGAAAAGCGCATGCGCCTGCAGACCGACCCCACGGTCATTTACGGCTTGCCGAATTTCAACGGCAACCTGACCCGGGCCGACCTGGAGACACCCCACCCGTATAACACCTATGTCATAGACGGTTTGCCTCCCGGACCCATAGCCAGCCCCGGCGAGGAGGCCATCAAGGCCGTTCTCACCCCGGCTCCGGGCCAGTATCTTTATTTTGTCTCTCGCAATGACGGCACCCATCACTTTTCCGAGACTCTGGCCGAGCACAACCGGATGGTCAACCGTTACCAAAGGTCCCCTAATCGGGGTTCTTGAGCCAGGTCCGCGTCGGTGGCCCTCTCCTCGTCCCCCCATTTGGTCAACGCCAGCGTCTTCAGGGAGACTTTGCCCTCCTTCCTGGTCAACCTCCTGGTTTTTACCTTTATCCTGTTGATGGCTCGGGTCATGTCCCTGACGGATCTGGTCGTGGGCAAAGGCGTGGAGCTCCGGGTCATCGTCCGAGTCTTCGCCCTGGCTCTCCCCAAGATGCTCTCCATGGCCATCCCCATGGCCGCCCTGCTGGCTTCCCTGACCACTTTTCTGCGGATGTCCGCCGATTCCGAGATCACCGTTCTCAAGGCCTCGGGCGTTTCCCTGTATCAGCTCCTGCCGCCGGTTCTGATTTTCGGTCTGGCGGCCGCGACTCTCACCGCGGTCTTTAACGTCTGGCTCACCCCCCTGGCCAATATCCGATTCCGGGCCGAGATCATGACTCTGGCCAAGGCCAGGGCGGACCTGGCCATCAAGGAGCAGGTCTTTGTCCGGGAGTTTCCGGGGCTGACGATCTACGTGGGCCAGCTGCCGGCCCACTCCGAGACCATGAGCAACATCATAATTAACGACCGCCGCTCGCCGGGGGAAAACACCCTAGTGGTGGCCAGAACCGGCCTTCTGGACATTGACCTGGCCCAGCAGGTGCTGCTTTTTCGGTTGCATAACGGAGTCATTGACCGGATGTACCAGAACCGGGAATCAGTGGATAGCATCTTCTTTGACACCTATGAGCTCAAGGTTTCCCCGGGCTCGGAGTTCGAGGGGGACAGCGGTTTTTTCTCCCTGGGCCGCTCGGAGCTGCCAACTGGCCAGTTGCGGGCCGAGGCGACCAGACTGGAGAAGTCCGGTCGCTCAGGTTTTAAGACCTACCTACTGGAATGGCACCGCCGCTTTTCCTTTCCCGTGGCCGCCTTCCTGATGGCCCTCATCGGCATGCCCCTGGGGGCCAGCTTTCGGACCAAGGGCCGCAATTTCGGGCTGGTCATCGGTCTGGGCGTCTTTGTTCTTTATTACGCTCTTTTCTCCTTTGGCTGGACCCTGGGAGAGTCGGGTCAGATTGCCCCGCTCCTGGCGATCTGGTTCCCGGTTTTCCTGGTTCTGGCTCTGGCCCTCTGGCTTTGGCGGGGGGTGAATAATCTCCAGCCGGTCGACCCCGGCGAGGCTTGGTCGCGGTGGCTGCGCCAGAGAAGGAGGGCCCGGGCGTGAAAATCATTGACCGTTACCTGGCCAGCCTCTTTTTCCGGCACCTGGGTTTGTGCCTCAGCGGGTTTCTGGCCCTGTTCCTGACTGTGGAGTTTGTGGAGAAGATCTCCGAGTTCTTAAGTCACCAGATCTCTCTGGCCACGGTGGCCCTCTATTTTCTGGCCCAGATCCCCAATGTGCTGACGCTGCTGATCCCGGTGGCCACGTTGGCCTCAGTCCTGATTACCCTGGTCATTTTATCGCGCAACTCGGAGATCGTGGCCTTGAAAGGCAGTGGGCTGAGCCTGTACCGTCTTTCCTTTCCCTTTGTGGTCATTGGCCTGGCCCTGGCTTTGGTTATCTTCCTTTTGAATAATCTAGTCACCCCCATCACCCAGGAGCTGGCCAATGAGATCTGGGAGGGCCAAGTCCGCAACCGGCGGGCCGGGGCCACCGCCCGGACGGTGGAGGATGTCTGGTTCAAGGATGTCCGGCAAATGACCCACCTGGGCTCTTATAACGAAAGTAGCGGCGAGGCCCTGGGGTTGTCTTTGCTGGCTCTGGACGAGGACTTGAATCTCGCCCGGCGCCTGGAGGCCCAGCGGGGGATTTTCACGGCGGAGGGGCTGACCCTTTATGAGGCTCGGGAAAAGATTTACCGGATGGGCCCGACCGGCGCCCGCTCGTTTCAGCTGGTCCGCTCGACGGTCCTGACGCTCCCGAAGTGGCCCAGCCCGCCGCCGGGTTTAGGCCGGCACTCAAGCGCCAACAGCGATGAGTTGAGCGTTCTGGGCCTGAGCGAGGTCATCAAGCGTCTTTACGCGGAGGGCTTTCACCCGGTGCGCCAGCTGGTGGATTTTCAGTTGAAGTTTTCCCGGCCCTTTATTTCGTTGATCCTGGTTCTGGTGGGCCTCCCCATTGGCTTTTGGCGAGAGAAGGGCGGCTCGGTGGCCTTGGGGCTGGTGATAGGCCTGTCGCTCTCGTTCGCCTACCTCATCACTTTGGAATTGTCGCGCTCAGTGGGCTACACCGGGCTCCTGCCCCCGTTGTTGGCGGCCTGGTTGCCCAACTGTTTTTTTGGCTTAATTGGTTTATATTTATTTACTTATGTGAGGCAATAGCCAAGAATAAATAGTTAAAAAGGATGATTAAAGGCCCGATGGCGCCTGGGCTCAAGGCGGGATTTCCTTGGCCGGCTATTTTTAATTTCCAGCGCGAGCTCTTTTTTTGCTAAAGTAGACCTTTAAGAGATATCTTTTGAATGACCTTTTAGCCGGTCCCCTGGGGCGATTAACCCTTGAGCGAGGCAGATTATGAGACAACTGACCCTGAGACGATTGATCCTGGGCCTGGTGGTTTGGGCGGTTGTCGCCTGGGCGAGCCAAGCGCCCGCCGTCTGGGCCTACACCATCTCCATTAACCAGTTTGTGGAGCACCCCTCCCTGAACGAGGCGGTTCGGGGATTTAAAGAGCAATTGGCCGAGCTGGGCGTGGAGGCCACTTACCTTGAGCATAACGCTCAGGGGTTGTTGCCCACGGTGTCCCTCATTGTCAATCAGATCCTGGACGAAAAGCCGGACCTCATCCTGGCCGTGGCCACCCCTTGCGCCCAGATTACGGCCCAGGGCATCAAGGACATTCCCATTCTTTTCACGGCTGTGACTGACCCCGTGGACGCTGGCCTCGTGGCCTCGCTTGATAATCCTGGCGGCAATGTCACCGGGACCACCGACATGAACCCGGTGGCCGAGCAACTAGCCCTCATTCTGGAGATCCAGCCGGGGGCCAAAAACATTGGAGTCATCTACAACCCTGGGGAGCCTAACTCCGAGGTCCAGGTCAAACTGGCCCAGGCGGCGGCGGCTAAATTGGGTCTCACTCTGGTCGAGGCGGTGGCCCCCAACTCCACCGGGGTCCTGCAGGCCGTCCAGAGCCTGGTCGACCGGGTGGACGCCATTTATCTGCCCACGGACAACGTGGTCATCTCCAATATGGAAACCATCATCAACGTCGCCCTGGACCAGCACATTCCCCTGTACCCGGCTGACGACAGCTCGGCTCGCCGGGGCGGGGTGGCCGCCCTCTCCATCAGTTACTCGGAGTTGGGGCGCCTGACCGGCCGCATGGCCGCCCGGATCCTCAAAGACGAGGCCGAGCCGGCCACCACCCCGGTGGAGTCTTTAAAGCGCCTGTCGTTGGTCGTCAACACCCGTTTCGCCTCGGATATTTTTCTGAGCGTGCCTCCGTCAGTTGTGCAAAGGGCCCAAGTGGTCATTAAGTAGTTTACCGTGAGTTTTTACGCTTTTTTCGGGGCCATCAATCAAGGCCTGGTCTATGGCTTGATGGCCCTGGGGGTTTTTCTGACGTTTCGGGTTTTGGACTTTCCCGATCTGACGGTGGATGGGAGTCTGCCCCTGGGCGCGGCGGTTTCGGCGATGTGCGTTCTGTCGGGCGTGGATCCCTACCTGTCCCTGATTCCGGCTTTTCTGGCCGGCTTTCTGGCCGGGGCCATCACCGGGTTTCTGAGCGCCAAACTGGGCATTCTGCATCTTCTGGCCTCCATCCTGACCATGTCGGCCTTATACTCCATTAACCTGCGCGTCATGGGCAACCGGCCCAATCTCAGTCTCATCGGCCAGGACTCAGTGTTGACGCCGCTGCGGGAGTGGGGTTTATCCTCCACCCTGGCCGGGGTGGCCCTTTTTCTGGTGGCCATTATCCTGGCGGTGGCTTTTCTGGCCTGGCTCTCGCGCACCGAGTTTGGCCAGGCTCTCCAGGCCACCGGCGAGAATCCCCGGATGATCACCAGCCTCGGGGTCAACATCAAGGTTACCATCATTTTGGGCGTGGGTCTCTCCAACGCCCTGGTGGCCCTGACCGGGGCTTTCGTGGCTCAGAGCCAAGGCTTGGCGGACGTGAGCCTGGGCGTGGGAACCATTGTGGTCGGGCTGGCCTCGGTGGTGGTGGGAGAGACCCTCTTTGGCGGTCGCCGTTCCATGCCCATCCGGCTGGTGGCGGTGGTTCTGGGCTCCATCATCTATCGCCTAGCCGTGGCCCTGGCTTTGCGGCTCAAGATCGGGTCTTTCTCCTTCAACCCCTCGGACCTCAATCTCATCACCTCCATTCTCGTGGTCGGGGCCTTGATGTTTCCCCGTTTGCGGAAGGCCCAGGCGGCCAGTCGGGCTCAGGCCGGGAAAATGAACCGTGCTTGAGATCCGGGAGCTCTCCAAAGCCTTTGGGCGGGGCACAGTCAGCGAGGTTCAGGCTCTGAGTCGATTTAACCTGGCGGTGGCGGACGGGGAGTTGATCTCCATCATCGGCTCCAACGGCTCCGGCAAATCCACCCTCATGAGCTGCCTGGCCGGGGCCCATTTGCCCGACTCGGGGGCCATCATCCTTAACCAGGAGGACATCACGACCTGGCCGGAGCACAAAAGGGCCAGCCTGATCAGCCGGGTCTTTCAGGATCCCCTCTCGGGGACCTGCGCGGCCATGACCGTGGAAGAAAACCTGGCCCTGGCCCATCGGCGCGGCCGACCGCGGGGTTTTCGGCGAGGTATCGCTAGGGAGGAACGGGAGCTCTTTCGGGCGGCCCTGGCTCCTTTGGGCCTGGGCCTGGAAAAACGGTTGACTGACCAGGTGGGCCTGTTATCCGGGGGCCAGCGTCAGGCTCTCACCCTGATCATGGCCACCTTGATTCGACCGGCTTTGCTGCTGCTGGACGAGCATACGGCCGCCCAGGACCCCAAGACGGCCAGCCGCACCATGAGTCTGACCATGGACCTGGTGGAGAAAAATCGCCTGACCACCCTGATGATTACCCATAACCTGGCCCAAGCCATTGATTACGGCCATCGTCTGGTCATGATGGGGCAAGGGCGAGTCTTTTGGGATTTTCCGGCTGAGGAAAAGGCCCGTTTGACCGTGAAAAGCCTTTTGGAGCGCTTTCTGGAAGCCTCCCGGGAAACCGGGGTAGGCCTGAGCGATAGCCTGCTCCTGGCTTAAAAAGCCTGCCCTCGCTTGGGCCAGGGCTCTTGGGGAGGCGGGCGATGGGGCCTAGCGGGTTGGTCAAGGGCGGGCGGGTTTGAAATGGGTCCCGCCAAGGCAGAAAAAAAAGTGTTAAATCCAACGGCTTTAGCCGGTGGTTTATTGACCGCTGATTATTATAATATATTGTTTTTATATTTTTGATTGTTATTGTAATTATATTGTTTTGTTAAAAGTTTAACTTATGTTAAAGCAATAATATTTAGACAAATAAACAATGAAATTAATACGATAAATTCAAATAATACTACATAATACTATTTATTTTATCAAAAATAGCGTGAATTTTTGTCATTTCATAGACTATTAAGACAACTTTAGTAATAGATAGCCCTAGAACTAAATATTTAGATATGTAATTTTTTTTATCAATTTGCTTTAAGGCCTCAATAGCCTTTATATTCATCAGATGATTGATTTCTTCATCGCTCTTGGCTTTGGCCTTAGGTTTATCGCTTGAACGGTTTAGTTCCAATTGAGAGCTATTAATGTCTTGTTCATCTTCGATGATCTTTATATATTTCATTTTGATGATAAATAGTTCGGTTTTAGAAATTTTTAGAACAATATCAATGTATCCATCCCCTGTGGAAACCTCAGTTTTAACTGATTGGTTAGCTAAAGTCATAGCAAACATAAATGTAGTTTGGTAAAATCGTTCCAAAGGAATATGTAGTTTGTTATCAATCGAGGCTAAAAACTGGTGAAAGCTATCTTCAAGTTTTTGAGAGTTCTTTTGGGTGATAGCCAGTAAAATTGCTTCAGATTTTATTTTTAGCTCTAAAGGGTCACTTAAAGAGATATCTAATGACAATAAATTAGAAAAAAATGAGGCTTTCACTTCTAGGTTAGGGACAACAAGAAAATATTTTAGACTTTCTCCCCTTTTAGTTTCAACCTTATCCACCGTCAGGTAGCCAGTCTGAAACATCACCGGGATAGGCTCAAATTTTCCTATGTCAACGTTATTTAATGTGTCTGTAATTATAGTATTTTCATGATCTAATAAATTAAGATTTACCTTACGGTCAGTAATTAAATTAACTAAAAAAGAAGGGGTTCCCGATTCAAACCAGAAGTTATTAAAATCGACTTTCCGGAAAAAATTCAAGACGGACCAAGGGTTTAAGACCCGGGTTTGGCCGTCCCAAGAGTAACCATCGTACCAGTCTAGTATTTCTTGCCTGAGTTCGCTGACCGTGGAATCTTGGCCCCAAACTCCCTCATTTTTTAAAATTTTTAAAGCTCTCTCCAGATGATCTGGAAAAAGAGAGTCAAACTCTTCAATAGTAAAACCACAAATATTAGAAAAATCACGTTCAAGCGTTATGTCAATAAGGTGATTAAAATCAGAAAAAATAGATGTTTTAGTAAATCTAGTGACTCCAGTAATGAAAATAAAACGAAATGATCCATCTGATGATTTAAGGATACCATAAAATTCTTTTAGAGCCTTTCTTATATCATTAGCCAATGTATTATCAGAAATATTATTCAAAATTGGATAGTCATATTCGTCAATTAGAACAACAACTGCCTTGTTATACTTTATATTGAGGTTTTTAATAATGTTTGAGAAAAAATCAACTGGGTTTTTATCAGTAACATCCAGCGCTTCAGCTGTGTTAATGGCTTTAAGGTTGCTAAGAATACTCTCGTAAAGAGCTTTTGGGCTGACAGACCTGACCAAGTGCATATCAAGGTGAATAACTGGATAGGGACTCCAGTCATAATCAGACTCGCGATCAATCCACAGACCAGTAAAAAGATCTCGATGGCCTAAAAAAATTTCTTTAAGTGTGCTGACTAGCATGGATTTTCCGAATCGGCGAGGTCTAGATAGGAAATAGGGTAAAGGGTAACGAACTAATTTGTAGAGATACTCAGTCTTGTCAGAATAGATAAAATTACTAGCTATAAGATCCGCAAAAGTCATAGCGGCCAATGGCAACTCTTTCATCACTAAGAACTCCTTATCCGAAGGTATGATTCGTCAAGACTACATAATAGAGTCAATAACTTGAAACTCTGTATGTAAAAGATGATATTTAGATATTTTATATTAAATATAAGAAAAACAAAAAAATTTAATAATTTATTTTGTTAATCTTATTTTATTTATATTATTAATACAAATATTATTAAAAATTTTAAGTATTTTTATTATTGAAAATTAGTTGTAAAAAATCTGTAAATTAGGCTATCTATAAATTATTTGAAGTAACCGGAGCGTTGACAGGCCTTCGAACCGCTCAAGGAAGGAAAAATAACTTTACCGCGATAACGACTTCGAAGGCTATAATTAAGCCCACAGCTAATTTTGTGATGTCTTTTGAGGATTGGAACTCGATTTTTATCTTGCCTTCGAGTCTCTTTTCCAGATTTTCCAATTTGTCGCTAAATCTTTTTTCCATGTCCATCAATTTGTCGTCAAATCTTTTTTCCATGGCCATCAATTTGTCGTCAAATCTTTTTTCCATGGCCACCATTTTGTCTTCGATCGATTTAAATTTGTCATCGATCGATTTAAAATGCCCCTCGGTGGCCACAGTGAAAACTTTAAACTCCGTCCTGAAATCAGCCAGAGTTTGATTAAAATTAATGAGCGCCTTATAAAATTCACCTGTAATATTATCTACTTTTGCTTCTAATTTTGAAACGCGATCGCTTTGGCCATTCCCATCGTTAGAGGGCGGATTGTTCTGCCCATTGCCTCCATTTGAGGGTGGATCTCCCTTGGTTTCCAAATTACTCTCGGTCGCTAAAGGGCTCTGGGGAGATCTGGTGGCGTTAAAATCCGGTATGGCTATTACTCCTGAAAAAATTTTACAACCTAAAAGCTGGAAAAACAAGACGAAGCTCGCTTTGCCCGTTAGGGCCGAGTAATAGATAAATTATATTTTTTAGTTTATTAATATAAAAATAAATAAAAATATAAAGAATTATTTGAATAAAATTTAATGCATTGTAGGAAATAATTATTGATATTAATTAGTAATTACTTTGAGAAATAGTTAGTAATATTTTTTTTAATTTAAAAATGACCTGAGTTAGGCGGGTCGCCTTTCTGGCTCAAGGCCATCCTGAACCTCCCTAGGAATTTCCCTGGGCTTGACGTGGGTTTTTATCAGTAACATTTAGCGCTTCAACCGTGTTAATGGCTTTAAGGTCGCTAAGAATACTCTCGTAAAGAGCTTCTGGGTTGACAGACTCGACTAAGCGCATATCAAGGTGAATAACTGGATAGGTAATCCAGTCATAATCAGACCCGCGATCAATCTATAGACCAGTAAAAAAGTCTCGATGGCCTAAAAAGATTTCCTTAATTGCGCTGACTAGCATGGATTTTTCGAATCGGCGTGGTCCAGACATGAAATATGGTAAAAGGTAACGAACTAAATTGTAGAGATACTCAGTCTTATAAGAATGAATAAAATTATTAGCAATAAGATCCACAAAAGTCATAGCGGCCTATGGCAACTCTTTCATCAAGAAGAACTCCTTATCTTAATAAATAACTTTTCAAAACTAAATAATAGGCTCAACAACTTGAAGCTCTGAAAGTAAAAAATAGTATTTATATATTTTTGTTTTAAAGTAAATTAAAATAAATACAAGATATTTTTATATTTTATAATATTATAATGATAAGATAGATACAAAACTAGTATTAATTTTTTATACGTATTTTTATTATTGGCAGTTGATTATAAAAAAGTTATAAATTAGGTTGTCTGTAATGTATTTGAGGTAAGCGGTAAATTGCCAGAGTTTAGAACCGCTCAAGAAAGGAAAAATAACCTTACCGCGATAGCGACTTTGAAGGCGATAATTAAGCCCACAGCTATTTTCGAAATTTCTTTTGAGGCTTGGAACTCACGTTCAAATTTGTCATCGATCGATTTAAATTTGTCATCGATCGATTTAAAATTGGCCTCAGTCGCCACAGTGAAAACTTTAAACTCCGTTCTGAAATCAGCCAGAGTTTGATTAAAATTGATGATAGCCTTATAAAACTCACCTGTAATATTATCTACTTTTGCCTCAAGCCTGGAAATGCGGTCGCCTAGGCCATTTCCTCCATTGTCCAGAGGATTGCCTTTGGTTTCTAAACTACTCGCGGCCTCAAATGGGGTCTCGGGTGATCTGGTGGCGTTAAAATCCGGCATGGTTATTACTCCAGAAACAAGTATGCAATTTAAAAGCTGGAAACGCAAGATGAAATGCGCTTTAATCCTTTAGAGAAGAGTAAGTTATAAATTATATTTTGATCATATTTAAATAAAAATTAAAACTTAAAATTTTATTAATTATAATTATTTTGTTAAAAATTTATTATTATAATTTTTTTTGTATAATTATGTATATTAATTTTAAAGTGAGATTTAATATAAATATCAAGGTATTTATGAAGTAAATATTAATTATTTTTAAAAACAATTAACAATATTTTTTTCAATGTAAAAATGTTTGAGTTAGGCGGGTCGCCGGCCTGGCTCAAGGCTGTTCTGAAGACAACCCTGCCTATGATCCCGGGGTTTAACGATGGCCTCAAGCGAGGGGTTGAGAGCGCGTCAACTTTTTGGCGAGATGTCTTTTTTCGGTCAGGCTTGAGGTCGGCTCAAGGGTTTTTGGCGGGCCAGGCCCGGGGCCGGGGTTTTTTAGAATATTTTTTTATCTATAATTATTGCTTAAAATATAATTGTTTGCTAGTAATATTATTATTTGAAAGCGATTTTTAGAGCCATCCGCAAGCCTGGAAAATTTTGGCCCGCCGTTTGCTTTAATGACTCGCGGTCGGCCCGCCGGTTTAGCGGGTCGGCTGGAGGGTTTGTATGAACAAGGGATTTGACCATAACCTTTTTTCCAGCCAATTCGGGGTCATGGGCGGCACTTTGGGTCTTAGACTGGCCCGCCACGACTTCAGCTCCACTAATCTGGCCAACATGGATACCCCGGGCTTTCGGGCCCGGCACCTGAATTTTGAAAAGGTTCTGGCCCAGAATATGGCCGCTGGGCCCAATCAGCTGGATGTCCGGCAGACTAACCCACAACACATTCCCACCCGGGACACCGACAGCGCTTTTAAAAAAGCCGCCAACGCCATCAAGATGTCCCCTTACGGTTGGGATGAGTACAACGATGACAAGCTGGACATTGATCAGGAAATGACCCTCCTGACTAAAAACCAGCTGATCTATAACACCACGGTCCAGATGTTGGCCAAAGAGTTTGACAATTTAAAGTACGCCATAGGCGAGGGCGGCTCGAGGTAAGATTATGGACTTCCTTAATTCCATGGACATCAGCCAGTCCGGTT
>JAISMU010000058.1 GCA_031276635.1 Deltaproteobacteria bacterium
TACCATTTTAAGATAGTTTCTTTTAAATCGGTGATGGTGGAGCCTGGCTTCATCTGTTCTGTCGCTATGAGATCCTGGAGAGTTTCCTCATAACGATCCGCGAAAAGATCGTCCAGATCCTGGAGAGTGAAACCACATATTCCCGCGTACTCCGGCTTAAGAGATATGTCAACAATATTGTTGGAGCTCTGACCCAGAGCGACTCTGGCCGCCTGCGAGACGCCGGTCACCAAGACAAAACGAATTTTTTCATCCAAATTTTTAAAACAGCGGTAAAAATCGTGAAGGGTCTCCAGGTTGGCCTGGGCTATTTCAGGTTTGTTGAGCGTGTCAATAATGGGGGCGTCATACTCGTCAATCAAAACGACCACTCCGCGAGCTGTTCCAAGGTTGTCAGACCCTTCCGCGGGAGTTGGCAAAGATTTATAAAATTTATCGTAAAGACCATTAACCAGATCCTCAAGGGCGAAGCTAAGAGACAAATCAGAAATTGAAAGGCCCTCAGAAGTTCCTAAAGTCTGAAGATTGCGGATAATTAGTTTTTTTAGTAAGTCTGGCTCAGAGGTACCGGAGTAATTCATGCTGAGATGGATGACTGGATGTTTTTCAAACGCGTAGTCTGAGGAATCAATCCACAACCCTTTAAAAAGATCCCTTTGGCCGAGAAACATGGCTTTTATAGTGCTAAGAAGGAGAGATTTTCCAAACCGTCGGGGACGACAAAGAAAACAGACTGCACAATTATTAACCAAATTATATATATATTCAGTTTTATCAGCGTAAAGCATTTTTTCGTTGATAACCTTAGAAAAAGATTGTATGAGTTGTGTTATTTTTTTTTGCACGCCAAACTCCAAAAACGGTGATAGGTTATATGAACAGATTTGATCATTTTACCTGAGATTTAAGATTTCGGCAAGAGGAATTTATTTATTCTAATTATATATTTTAATATACATTAGTCTAAATATAGTTTTTTAAAAAAATATTTAGTTGTTATTAACTATAATTACTGTATATTGTTGTTATTATTATTAAAATTTTGGCCCATTTCTTGTACCAGAAAATAGAGCTTTCTCAATAATATGTTGATGAGGGCTGCGGGCAACCATATCTATCCTTACCTAAACCTGGGGAGGAAATTTCTTCTATCATTAATGTATTAATTTAATTTATTTAAATAAAAATATTTTCAATAACATGATATCTAAAAATATATATAAATTTAATATATAATAATCTGGTCAGACAAGAATTTGCTCTATAACTACTGATTCATAGATTTTTAATGAATACTCTTTGTGAGCTCGCTGTCGCTCCGGTCGAAGAAACTGGCTATTGGCTCCAGCTAAATTCCGCAGGGAATTATTATTCCACCAAGTAACCGTGACCGCCGGCGACTTCCTTGAAAAAACTTTTTAGCTATTTTATATGTACTATATATAAAATAATAATAATGTTATATAAACAATTACTTATTTATAACCTAAATTCCTGGTAGACCAATTGAATTACAAATTTACCTCGATTACAAAAAAATCGTTAAAAAGGATAATATATTTCAAACAAAGTTTTTATTTAATTTTAAAAAAAATTTCATGTGATTTTAACTTCACATAAATCTAATAAATCTTTTATTTCTTTTGTTATTGGCCTATAAATATCAATAGAATTAATATTAATTTTTTTAAGCAAATTTATTTTATCAAAAACATCTGTTAATGTATATTGAAAATTTATTTTACCATTATTTATCTTTTTATGTATATAAGAAATTAAAATACTTGATATAAATAAAATAAACAGTTTATTCTGCATCCTATCACTGCTATGAATATGTAATTTTTTTAGAGATAATTTATTTTTTAGTCTATAAAAAGATTTTTCAACAACATCTTTTTGTCTAAATATTTTATTTGCTATGGTTGCATTTGATATTGTATTACTATAAAAAATATGCCATCCTATTTGTTTTAGATGTTCATTAAACATATATTTATTGACTGAAATACCTTCATCAGATTTATTTTTAACTATAAAATAAGTTGAAATATCTTTTTTTTGCGTTTTATTTAATTTAATATCATTAATAAATAGTTTTTTTAATGAATTTAAATCATTAATTAATAACTGCTTTGCTTTTTCATATTTAACTGGACTATAATATATATGAACAAATAATTTATCATTATTTTTATCGTATTTTATTTCATCGGTGATACCATAAAGAGTTTCTTTTGAGTTTAAAATTATATTTTCAGGATTATAAGCAATTAAATTATGCTTTTCAATCAAATCAAGCGATAATTTATTAGTAATTGGGGCTTCAATAAGAAATCCATTTCCGATTTTATTTTTGACCATAAAATTTAAATTTGCTTCACTAAAAAAATATTTATCCATTATTATAGTATATTCATGACCTTTTGTTAGTGTTTCTAATTCGTTTAAAATGCAACTAATAGTTGAAACATCATTTAACTTTCCACTAAATATTGTTTGATATAATGGTAACTCACTTTGCTGCCCAAACAACAGACAAAGATTAATTTGATGTGTTTTTTCATCATCTCGGTCATGACCAAGTTCAGCTTCTTTTATATTACAAGAATATGTTGATAATGAAGTAACATCAAGATATATATTTTCTGAATTTTTCGATTTAATATACCAATTTTTATAGAATTTATTTCTTTGATCATATGTTATATTTTTAAATATATCACTTATACGCTGGGAAGATAAAGAATTAGCAATAGAAACATCTATTTCTTCAATCCATTTATGACAACGTATCAAAGCTTTTGAAGAAATTATTAGATAAATAGCAATTAATAATATATATTCAAAAAGAGTATCACCAAATATTTCCCTTAAAATGTCAGATAAACCAATATTATTAGAAATATTATAAAAAAATTGTGGCGTTCCATAGTCTTTTATAGAGTCAAATAATTCTTCGCTTTCATACCTAGACGTATTTTTATTATAATAGATAGAATCACTATTTATAGGCAAGTTAATATTTGAATTTAGTATCATATTAGTTGGATTAATAATATTATTGTTAATAAATAATGGCTTAAAGTCTCTATTATTGAACTCTTCAAATTGTTTGATAGTTATAGATGAAGTGCCATCATTAATTTTTTGAAGAAAATCATCTTTATAAATAGGTTTAAAGGTTTGGGGAGATATTTTGCCGACAGATATTTTTGTATTGCTAGGTTTTTTATCATCATTACGAAATGATGTAACCTCATATATATATACATTTTTGCCACTAGGTTGAGCGGATAAAAAAGACATACGGCCCTCCTGTAGTTCATTAAGAATATAGAACTACTGGATGGTGATGTCAAGCTTTTTAAAAAAATTTTTCTAATGATTTCAACCAGTTATTTTGGCGGACAAATTTTTTTCTGTAGACAAAAAAACCCGGGAATTTAGGTTATAAGTTGACAACCTCAGAAAACAACATTAATCTCACCGGCCCCAAATCCCTCTGGGTTGACTTTTCCCCTTCAACCATTAAGACCTGGGGAGCCAGGGAGAGGCCTCGCAAGTCATTTGTGTTTTTCCCAAGACTAAAGTTATTATGGGGCCAAGGCCAAACGACCTTTCCGCCGCCCAGCGGGTGGCCCTTAAATTCTCAAGGCGGGCTTATGATCGATAATTTTAGCCTAAACATCTTCACTAACCAACCCAGGCTTGGCCATGGCGGGCTTTGAACTGGCCTCGCCGGAGGACATCCGCCATCGCCGCCTGGTTATCGCCACCGCGGTCAGCGCCAATCTTTTAGGCAACATCGGTCTCATCGGAGTCAACGTGGCCGCCCCGGCCATTTCCCGGCAAATGGGCATGTCCGCCGCCGAGGTGGGCTGGCTGTCGCTAGCCACCCTTTTGACCATGGCCATGTTTTCGGCCCCGGTGGCTCGCCTTTCGGACCTCGTCGGTCGGCGGCGGGTTACTATTTATGGGCTGTGGGTGGCCATCATCGGCTCCGCCCTAGGGGCCCTAGCCAACTCGCCTTTGACCCTTTTAATCAGCCGGGGCCTTACTGGTCTGGGTCTGGTGGCTTTTTTCACCACGGTCACCACCATGGCCGCCGCCGCCTACCCACCTCAGATGCGCGGTCGGGCTCTGGGGCTGACCATCTCCTCGGTCTACATCGGCTTGAGCGTGGCTCCGCTGCTGGCCGGGCTGCTGGTGGAGAGCCTGGGCTGGCCAGCCCTATTTTGGTTCACGGTCATTGGCCTGACCCCGCCAGCCATCCTGGTTCTCTTCATCCGCCAGGACCCGCCTCCGGACCCAGGCCAGAAACTGGACTACCCTGGAGCCGGGTTGTGGACACTGGCCATTGCCTTGCTCTTCTCCGGCCTGGCCAGCCTAGGCTTCAACGCTTCCCTGGGAGCCATCGGGGCGGGGGCCATTCTCATGGTCTGGTTCGTCCGGCGCTCCTTGGCCTCGCCCAGCCCCATTCTGGACATCACCCTTTTCCGGGACAGCCGGCGTTTTTCCTTTTCCAGCCTGGCCGCCTTCATCAGCTATATTTCCTCGTTCAGCGTCTCTTTCCTGTTGAGCCTGTACCTGCAATACCCCCGAGGCCTTTCTCCCTCCGAGGCCGGCTGGCTGCTCATCTGCCAGCCCGTGGTCCAGGCCATTCTCACCCCCTTCGCCGGTCGGCTCTCAGATCGGATTGACGCCGGGGTCATGGCTTCCCTGGGCCTGGGGCTCATCCTGGCGGCCCTCTTGGTCTTCGCCAACAATCTCACTCTGGAGACCAGCCGCCTGGCCCTGGTCCTGAACATGGGCCTATTTGGGGCCGGCTTCGCTCTCTTTTCGGCCCCAAACTCCAACGCCATCATGGGAGCGGTCCCGCCTCAGCGTCTGGGTCAGGCCTCGGGAGTCATCACCGTGACCCGCTTGAGCGGCCAGATCACTAGTATAGCCGTGACCACCATGGTCTTCTCCCTGGTCATCGGCCCGGGCGAGCTCCAGCCCGAACTTTTTCCCAGGCTCATCCAGGCCACCCAGGTCTGTTTCTGGGCCTTCACCCCCCTGGCTCTTCTGGGTATGGTCGCCTCCCTGGCTCGGGGGGCCAAGAACCCCGTTTCCCTGATGACCAAATGACCAGGATCCTTTTTCTGGGAGACATCTTCGCCCGGGTCGGTCGCCATTTGACGCGGGATCTTCTGCCGGGCCTGAAGGACGAGCTGAAGTTTGACCTGGCCCTGGCCAACGCGGAAAACGCCGCCAACGGTCGCGGGCTAACTACAGCCACGGCCAAGGAGCTTTTGGGATATGGCCTCGCCGCCTTAAGTGGCGGTAACCACTCCTTCAAGCAAAAGGACATCGCCGGAACCCTGGGCCTGGACAGCCGCCTGATCCGACCAGCCAACTACCCCAACCCCTGCCCCGGCCGTGGCTGGACTCTTTTAACCGTTGGCCAGACCAAAATCGGTTTCGGCAACCTCATGGGTCGGCTCTACATGAGTCCGACCCTGGACTGCCCTTTCCGAGCCGCCGACCGGATGTTGGCCGAGATGAGCGCGGCCGGGGCTCAGATCACCCTCATTGATATCCACGCTGAGACCACCAGCGAAAAAATAGCCCTGGCCCACCATCTGGACGGTCGGCTGGGCGCCTTGGTCGGCACCCACACTCATGTCCAGACCGCCGACGCCCAGCTCCTCCCCCAAGGCCTGGCTTACCTCACGGACGTGGGCATGACCGGGCCCCACGATTCCATCATCGGCATGGCGACCAAAGAGGTGCTGGAAAACTTTTTGACCGGCCGGCCCTTTAATTTCCAACCCTCGGAGTCCGGCGGCCGGCTGGAGGGAGTTTTGCTGGAGTTTGACGAGACTTTTCGAGCCGCCCGCCCCCCTCAACCCATAGTCAGGATCTGGTCATGACCCAACCAAGCCCCCCCAAAGGCCCCGCCTCTGACCAGGCCGCCAGCCCAAGCCCCCAACTGGCCCTGACCCCGGAAGAGCTGGCCAACCTCACGGCCCAAGCCCAGGCTGGTCAGGCCGAGGCTCAGTTGAGCCTCGGCCTGACCTTAGCCATGGGCCAGCGGGATCTGAAACAGGCCTTTGAATGGCTGAGTCTGGCCGCCGCCCAGGAGCTGCCCGAGGCTCAGTACAACCTGGGAGTCTGTTACGCCCAGGGCCTGGGAATCGAACCAGACCCGGTCAAGGCGGCGGACCTCTTCTTGGCCGCGGCCAAATGGGAGCACGCGGCGGCCCAGCACAATCTGGGCCTGTGTTTTTTGGATGGCTTGGGCCGGACCCCAGATCTGCGGCAGGCCGTCTTCTGGTTGAAAAAAGCCGCCCAGAACGGGGACGCGGAAGCTCAATGGCGTTTAGCTGAGCTTCTGGCTCTGGGTCAGGGAGTGGCCGAAGATCCCCTGGAAGCGGTTAAGTGGCTGACTCTGGCCGCTGACCAGGGTCTCTTGCCCGCCCAACTGGCCCTGGGAACCATTTATGATCTGGGCCAGGGTTTAACTCCTGATCCTCAGAAAGCCTTCGCCTGGTTTCTCAGAGCCGCTGAGGCTGGCTCTCCCGAGGCCCAGGTCAACGTGGCCTTCGCCTACCACTGGGGTCGGGGAGTGGAGCGGGACCGGGCCAAGGCTTTCCCCTGGTGGCTCAAAGCCGCCGAGGCCGGGCTGGAGACCGCCCAATGCGCCCTAGGCTCCTGTTACGCCCTGGGCCAGGGAATCGCTCAGGACCTGACCCAGGCGGCGGTCTGGTTTCGCAAAGCCGCTCTGGCCGGCCACCCGGGAGCCCAATTTAACCTGGCTGTTTGCTTGGAAAAGGGTCTGGGCGTCCCCCAGGATCCGACCGAGGCCCTGGTTTGGTATCACCGGGCCGCCTTTCAAGGCCATCCTCAGGCCCAGGCTCTAGTGGGGCACTGCCTGGCTCAAGGGCATGGCTTAACTCAGGATCCGGCCAAGGCGGTCTACTGGTACGAGAAAGCCGCCCAAAAAGGTTACGCCCCGGCTCAGTTCAGCCTCGGGGCCCACTACGCCCTGGGGCTGGGCTTGGAACAAGACCAGACCCGGGCGGTCTACTGGTTTCGGAAATCCGCTCAAAGTGGTTATCCCGAGGCCCAGTTCGCTTTATATTATTGTTACCGGGAAGGGCTGGGAGTCAGCCAGGATTCGCCTCAGGCCATGGAGTGGCTATCCCGGGCGGCCTTAAACGATCACCCCCCGGCTCAACTGGAGCTGGGCTACCTGTATGAGGAAGGCGTGGGCGGGCTGACCCGAGACCGCAAAAAGGCTGTCTACTGGTACGAGCGAGCGGCTCAGGCCGGGCACCCGGTGGCCCAAACCATCATGGCCCTCAACTGTCAAGCCGGGACGGTCATCCGGCGGGATCCCCAGGCGACCCGGGAATGGCTGGAAAAAGCCGCCGCCCAGGGCCTGGAAAGGGCCAAGATCTTGCTGGACCGGTGGGATAAGACCTGAATGACCCTTAACCGCCAGGCCGAAACAGTCATCAGCGAGATCCTCAGGCGACCGGGGTATGGCTGGAAAAAGCCGCCGCCCAGAGCCTGGAAAGACCCCACGACCTTCTAATCCAATGGAATTTATGACACTTGACGCCTTCGCGAAAACCCCGTTTTTAAAATCATTTTTAAATTAAAATTTATAATTTCAATATGTTAGCGCGCGTAGTTTCTGAAAAGATAACTTTTTTGCGTAGACATTACTATTGTCAAATCTCGACTGAGGTGGCATAGTAAAACTTAGTCTCTCTCCAGGTAATTTCTATTTTTCGCTTTTAACTTGTTGGGCCTCTCCAGTTGGCCCGCTAACCCCAGATCCTCAAAAGGGCTTTCAAGATTGAGGTAATGAAATAATGACCATGAAAGAAATTTCGCTTAATGATCTACCTTTCTGGAAAATAATAGACCAAAATATTTTTTACGTGGATAAGACCAAGGACATCCACCATCTTGTGACTCGCCCGGAGAAAAACTTTTTTTTGTCCCGGCCCCGCCGCTTCGGCAAATCCCTTTTGTTATATACCTTGGAGGAGCTTTTCTCCGGCAACCGCAAGCGTTTTAAAGGGCTTTGGATCGACCAGTCTGATTACGCCTTCCCCAGGCTGCCGGTCCTGTTTTTGAGCCTCTCGCTGGATTCGGACAGCCCGAAAATCCTCAAGGAAAACCTGATGACTGACCTCAGTGAGATAGCCGAAGACTACAACATTCAGCAAAAAGTCAAAGGGACAACTCCCGCCATTTATTTTGGGAGCCTGATTAGGGCACTCAGCAAAGATTCCAATTCCGAAGTCGCGGTGCTCATAGACGAGTATGACGCCCCGGTGACCTCCCAAATGGATGACCAAGAGGTAGCCGAGGCTAACGCTAAAATTCTGCGCCAATTCTTCGCCACTCTGAAAAAGCCGAAAGTGTTGCCCCGGATCGGCTTTACCATGATCATAGGCATCACCAGGTACGCTCTGACCTCCATGGACTCTGGGCCCAACCACCTCTATGACATCTCAATAAACCCAGACTTCGCCGGCCTATGCGGCTTCACGCTGGAAGAGTTCGATTCTCTTTTCGCGGATCGGCTAAAATCGACCCTGATGAGCCTTAAAAACTCTGGCGAAATGGATCCACTCGCGAGTCTGGAAGATTTGCGGGCTAAAATTTTCCATTGGTATGACGGCTACAACTGGGGTGGCGAGACCCGAGTTCTCAACCCCTATTCCATTCTTCATTTTTTTAAAAAAATTTCCTTTGATGACTATTGGATCCAAAGTGGGCGACCTGGGCACCTGACCGCCCTGATTAAGAAAAGGCCACTGGATTTCCTCCAGCCCGATCTGGACTCAATCCTTTCCTCGGAGTTGCGCAAATCTGACTTGAATAAACTCGCGACCGCCCCGGTCCTCTTTCACAGCGGTTACTTGACTGTTGACTCGGTCAAAATAGTCAAAGTTAAGGTTAAAGGCGCGACAGAGCCTGAAAAATTATACTCTTTCAGGCTGCCCAATCATGAGGTTACGCGGGGGTACTACCCGGATTATTTCAGCGTCATTTTAGACCTCAAATCCCGCAATGAGCTGAAAGCCAAGGCTGAGATCCTCCAGCAGGCTTTTCTGGCCAAAGACGCCGAAAAAGTCAGCTCCATGTTCAGGGATTTTATTTCCGCCTTTACTTACTACCAGAGGCCAGAGGCCGAGCGGAATTTTCATCTCATCGTCCAGGCGATCCTTATGGGTATGAACTTTACGGTCTTTAGCGAGGTGCCCAGTTCCAAGGGCCGGTTGGATCTCAGTGTGGAGTTACCGGGTCAGGTTTATTTGATTATTGAGCTCAAGTATCGGTCTAAACTCGATCAAGACAGGATCCTCAAGGTAAATAAGATTTTGGCGACTGTGGCTAGAAATTGCCTGCCTAAGGCGACTAGATATAAAAGTTTGTCTAAATTAGCCTCTGCCACATTTGATACTAATAAAATTGAGTTGATTTTGTCAGAATTAGATGATAATGAGTCATCTGAGGACAATGAAAATTTCTTGTTGGCCAAGGCCGCCTTGAAATCGATCCCCGCGAAGGACATTGATAAAACTCTGGCCTCGCTGGTTTTAGAAAAATTGTCGCGGGACTTAATTGAGAAAGAGTTAATAAATTTGGGCGTTAAGATTGACCTGTCCCCAGATTCCCAAGACCTAGCGGGTGGGCGAATTGACCAGATTTTGACCAGGATCGCCCAATTGGCCTTGAGGGATATAACCCAAAAAGACTACCACGGCCCCTTTAGGCTCAAGGCTAAAGAATTTATTGATCTTGCCCTGGTCATCTATGACCATGGCTCCCAGGTTAAAGCTATTTTTGGCCAAAATACATCAAAGGTTAAGGACCCCAGCCCAAAACGCCGGAAACTAGTGTAGTGGAAGGAAAATTCGTTCACTTCTATCCTAAATTCCCGGACAAAAATTTACCTATGCGCAAAATATAAATTACCGTTTTTTACTATCTATTTATATATTTATCATCTTTTTAGTAATATTCATTTGGATAAGAAATATTAAACTTGTCAAAAATAATTTTCTGACTATTTGATAGATTTTTTGTAACTATATTATTATTTTTATCAACAAAACATTTGAATGGCTACAATCAATGCGTTTAGCCATTAGTCTTGAGCTCCATTGGCTAATACCGTTACCCGGTAGAGTGGTAGCGGTTTCTTTCACGACTTTTTCAAAATATTTGTTCTTTACAACCGCAGGGCGACCGCAACGTGGAGCGTCATTGAGAGCGCTAACGATATTGGGCTTGTTCCGCAAGTTGATAGCGCTGACTCTATCGAATAAGGTCTTAGCCAGTTGACCGGAGGCAGGCACGTCAGCCGAGTCTAATTCATTGATTGTATCATCAATGTATAGACATAAAATTGAATGTTTAAATAATTTTTTTCCCATTTGATAACAGTACGTTCTAACGCCAAACTTTAGCGGCAATCTGCCGATTGTTCAGAACTTGGTCGGCCAAAAAAATAATCAAGGCTCGGATAACAAGCCTATATTCAGCTGATGTTTTGTAGGAAAGAGAAGTTAACTCAGCGCGCTGGTCAGCCGTTAAACTGTTTTTATAATTATGTCTCATGTTTAAAACCTCCTGAATAAAGTTATTTTACATAAAACTATCACTTATATAACTAAGTTGATGGTTTTTATATATTTTTTTTGCTTTATTAAATCATAATGATATATCTAACATATTTAAAAGTTAATATATAATTATATATAATTATACTTTATAAATTTTAAATATAAATTTCTCTAACAAGCACTTTTTTTAGGGAGGGAGGGGTGAACGAATTTTCCTTCCAATACACCAGGTCTACTATTCTAATAAATACCTCTCCCCTCGCTGAAATTCCAACGTTTACCCATCTGACGACTCAATCCTTAGGGTGATCAGCTAAAGACATAAATAATTAGCTCTATTTTTTATATTATTAATTAATTATATTTACTTTATTCTTTTCTTGGAATAAATACAATAATATTATATTTTTAACTATTATAATCATCATATTATATAATAATTTTTGGATTTATATATATATATAAATTTTAATCAAATAATAATATAATTTTCTCCATCCTATCTCTTTATCTTGCCCGCAACCTGACCCTCCACCAAACTCCTGTCTGGACTCTAGGGCGCGCTATAAGATTTTCTCCTATTTTCTGCCCCATTTTTCTTCGTTTATCTTCTCTTCTGGTTTTTAATATTTTTTGACCGTCATCTCAAAACCCCTTAAATACTAGGTATTTTTAACACCGATTATTTTATTTACTGATTATTTTTGTGTTTTAGTAAGCCGAGTAATTTTTTCCCTAACCCAAATTGCTTAAAAAATTTTTTTCCTTTTAAGCCATTGATTTTATAGCTTAAAAAATTTTCGTCAGTCATTATTCCAATAACCACTTAGCTTATTGACTTGACATTTTCTATTGAATGATTATTTTAGCTTTAAGACATAATTAATCATGGAAACGCTTAGTCTATTTAAATTTTCTCGGTAAAAAATTTTTTATACCTTTGGAATAAGTTTAATGACTGCCTTGGTCTCAAAAACACCAGGGCCTCAACGCTTACTAAGCGTAACTAATCAAACCGGGCCAGACCATTTGGCTCAAAAGGAGCTCAGATGAAGACCAGTGGTAATTACAGCCCCCAGAATAACTCAACGCGCCCGGGAATCTCTTATGAGGCCAGAGTCAACCAA
>JAISMU010000150.1 GCA_031276635.1 Deltaproteobacteria bacterium
AATTGATCAAGAAGGACTTACTTTAGCTAAACAAAGACAATTGTTTGTAGAGGCCGCCCAGGAATGGCTCTCGGAAGATGATATGAATAAAAACTCTGGCCTCGCTTGTCCTGGAAAATTTGTCGCCAGAGATAATTACGAAAGAGTTGCTCAAGTCGGGCGAAACGATAAATCTGCCCACTGAGACCGAGGTCCTCTCCAATGAGGCAATTGAGCGGACGTTAGACAAGGCTGGCCAAGAGGCCAGAGGGATATAACCCAAAAGAACTACCACAGTTCCTTCGGGCCCATGGTTAAAAAATTTATTGACCTCGCCATAGCCTTCTATGACGATGGCTCCAAGATGAAGGTTGTTTTCGGCCCTGAGGAGCCAGAGACTGAGAGCCCTCAATCCACGCCGCCAGAAGCTTAATTAAAAAGTTTAGCCTGAGCCTATTCAGGCGAGCCTGGCCGGGAGTCGGCCTCTTTTTTTAATAAACGCGCCGCTGTCACTCTCACGAATGTTTAGTCATAAATCAAAAAATTTTTCTCAAAATTTTCTTTTAAGGCGTTGGCCAAAGCAAAAATAAAATCCTATTTACCGACCAAAATCCGAACGTTCGAATTTTGGTCGGTAAAACCTCCGTGACTGGCGGCCGTTCAAACTAAGCCCCGGCCTCCGGCTTTTCCTGGGCCCTTACCTGGCCCTCTTTCTCCGGCCCGTACAGATCCTGACCCCGCCAGTGATGGAAGAGTTCCCTGGTCTTCTGGAACATGGCGTAGACCAAGGGAATGATAATCAGTCCCACCGTGCTAGCCGCCAGCATGCCCCCAAAGACACCCACCGAGACGTTCTGCCGGGAGGTGGCCCCGGGGCCGGTGGCCAGAACCAGCGGGACCAGGCCGGCCAGGAAGGCCAGCGAGGTCATGACCACCGCCCGGAACCGCAGCTCGGCCCCGTTAGCGGCCGAGTCCCGGATGGAGAGCCCTCTCTCCCGGGCGTCTTTGGCGAACTCCACAATCAGGATGGCGTTCTTGCTGGCCAAGGCGATGAGGGTGACTATACCGATCTGCACATACAGGCCCAGACTCTGGTTGGCTATCTTGATGGCCATCATGGCCCCGAAAATGGCCGCGCTGATGGAAACCATGACTCCCAGGGGAATGGTCCAGCTCTCATACAAGGCCACCAGAAAGAGGTAGGCGAACAGGAAAGACAGCACAAACAGGTACACCGTCTGGCCAGCGGACTCCTTTTCTTGGAGGGTGGAGCCGGTCCACTCGTATCCCACGTCCGCGGGCAAGGCGTCGGCGGCGGCATTTTCCATCGCCGCGATGGCCACCCCGGTTCCCAGCTGAGGTTTGCCGCTCCCCATGATGACGGCGGAGCGGTAATTATTGTAGCGAGTGATGTTCTGGGGGCCAGTGGTCATTTCAATGTCAATGATCGATGACAGTGGCACCATGGCTCCGGCGGCCGAGCGGACATGAATGTTGCGAACGTTGTCCAGGGAGGCCCGGTCGAGGGCCTGGCTCATGATTTTAACCTGCCAGCTGCGCCCACGATAGTTGAAGTCGTTGACGTAATAACTGCCCAGAAAGGACTGCATGGCCGAGAAAACGTCCCCGACCCTGACCCCCATCAGATTGGCTTTCTCCCGATCCAGACTCACGCGCATGATGGGCGTGTCCGTGTTGAAAAAAGTGAACGCCGCGGCCATGGCCGGGTCAGACATGGCCCGACCGATGAAGGAGCGGGTGACGCTGGCCAGTTCATGAGATGGCCGACCCTGAAAGTCCTCCAGCACAAAGCTGAACCCGCCCACCGAGTCCAGCCCGATTATGGGCGGGAGGTTAAAGGCCACGCACGTCCCTTCGGTAATGGTCGAAAGCTCGCGGTTCAGAGCCGTGTACACTCCCATGAGCGAGGTTTCCGGGGTAGTCCGCTCTGTATAGGGTTTAAGGCCCAAAAACATGAAGGCGGCGTTGTCCTGGATGGACATGTTGACTATGTTGATGCCCAGAACGGGCATGACGTCATTAACCCCAGGCACGGAGCGGGCGATGTTCTCGGCCTTGGCTAGAACCGCCTGGGTCTTATTGATGGAGCTCCCCTCCGGCAGGCCCACCTGGACGATAATCATGCCCATGTCCTCGCTGGGCAAAAATCCCGAGGGAGTGTAACGCATGATGAAAAAAGCCCCGCCCAGGCAGAAGCCAGCCACCACCAGGCCAAAGGCCGAGCGCCGCAAAAGCGTGCCCACCAGGCCCAGATAGCGAGTCCGGACGCGGCTGACCAGACCCTGAAAAATCCTGACCGCGAAGTTAGGGGGATGGGAGCTGGAGTGAGGCCGCAGAAAGATGGCGCACAGGGAGGGGGAGAGAGTCAGGGCGTTGATCGCCGAGATGATCATGGCCACGGAGATGGTCACGGCGAACTGCTGGTAGAGTTTGCCGGAGAGGCCCGGAATGAAGGCCACCGGCACAAAGACTGACAGAAGAACCAGAGAGATGGCCACAATGGCCCCAGTGATCTGACCCATGGCCTTGATGGCCGCCTCCCGGGGCGGCAGACCCTCATCGGCCATAACGCGCTCCACGTTCTCCACCACCACGATGGCGTCGTCCACCACGATGCCCACAGCCAGCACCAGAGCCAAGAGGGAAATGGTGTTGGCCGAGAACCCCACCACCAGCAGGATGGCGAAGGTCCCAATCAGCGAAACCGGCACGGCCACCATGGGAATGATAGTGGCCCGCCAGGAGCCCAGAAAGAGGTAAACCACCCCGATGACCAGAATCATGGCGATGACGATGGTTTCGGCCACCTCCTTGATGGAGGCCCGGACAAACGTGGTGGCGTCAAAGATGAGATGCATCTCCAGGTCGGGGGGAAAGCGTTTGGCGATCTCGTCCACGGCCTTATAAATCAGGGCGGCGGTCTCCACCGCGTTGGAGCCAGCCGATTGGCTGAGCATCATGCCCGCCGACCGCTGGCCCTTATACAGGCCCTGGGGCGAGTAGGAGACCGTATCCAGAACCACTTCGGCCACGTCCCCCAGAAGCAAAAGGCTACCGTCGGGATTGGCCCGGATGACGACGCGCTCGAACTCGCCCACCGTGGACAAGCGGCCAGCGGCGGAAAGGTTAAAGTGTAGCTCCTGCCCTTTTGGGGTCGGGGCTCCCCCGACCTCGCCCACGGCGGCCTGGATGTTCTGGGCGTGCAGAACCTCGACAATGTCCCCGGTTGTTAGCCCCAGGGAAGCCATCCGATTGGGATCCAGCCAGACGCGCATGGAGTACTGGCTGCCGAAGAAGTTGATGCTGCCCACCCCCGGCACCCGGGCCAGAGGGTCGGCCACGTTGTTGTAGACCCAGTCGCTCAGCTCCAGCTCGCTGAAAGTCCCGCCCGGGGAGGTGAAATTGTAGGCCATTAAAAACGAGGAGGTGCTCTTGTCCACAGTCACGCCCTGCCGGTTGACCTCGTCCGGCAGGGACGACTCGGCCCGCTTAAGGCGGTTCTGAACATTAACCATGTTCAGGTCCGGGTCAGTGCCGATCTTAAAGGTGACCGTCAGGCGGTAGCTGCCGTTGTTGGAGGATTGGCTGGACATGTAGATCATGCCATCAACCCCGTTCATGGCCCGCTCAATGGGCTGAGCCACCGTGCTCTCCACCGTGTCGGCGCTGGCCCCGGGGTAAGTGGCCTGGACATTGACCGAGGGCGGCACGATATCCGGGAACTGGGAGACGGGAATGACCATGATGGCCAGAAAGCCGGCGATGGTGATTATTAAGGAAACCACCACCGCGAAGCGGGGCCGGTCAATGAAAATCTTGGAAAGCACTCTGGCCCCTCCTAACTCTTGGCCGGGACCCCAGAGGTGCCCACTTCAGGCCTCTGGCCCTCATCCTGGATCCGCACCGGGCTCCCGGCCCGAAGCATGGCTCCGCCGGACATGAGCCCGAGGCTGATGACTTGGTCGCCTTCCTTGAGACCCTCCAGAATCTCGTAGCCATTGTCATACTCGCGCCCTATCTTAACGAGGGTGACCTTGGCCTGGAGATACTCCGGGCTCCCGACCGGGGCGCCTGGAGCCGGCCCCATGACCGCCTGAAAGACGAAATTGCCCTGAAGACTGCTCATGACCACGGGCTTGGGGATCATCAGAACCTTGGGGGGAACCTTGGCTGTCAGATGGACCGTCACGATTTGGTTAGGCAAGAGGGTCCCTTCGGGATTTTTAAACTCCGCCTTGAGTTTGACAGTGTCCGTGGCCTTGTCAACCCGGGGAGCCACGTAAATGAGCTCGCCGGGCTCTGGGTAAAAGGACTCTCCATTGATTTTCAGGCGCACTAAAATGTTGTCCAGCCTCTGGCCAGGCAAGGGGCCGTTCCCCAACCGGGTGGCGGCCATGAACTTGTCCGACACCCCAAAGGACACCTGGATGGGATCCTGGGTGATGACTGAGGCTAGAGTCCCGCTCTGGGGCCCAACCAGGCTGTCCCTATAAAATTCCGTCTCGGTCACGTAACCGTCAAAGGGGGCCCGGATAGTGGCGTAGTCGAGATTAAGCCGGGCTTGGGACAAGGCCGCCTCCGCGGCCATGACATTGCCCCGGGCCACGTCCAGGGCTGACTGAGCCGTGTCCAGGTCGGACTTGGGGGAGGCCCTCTTCAGGTAAAGGTCATTGGTCCGATTAAAGTCCAGTTGAGCCTTGGCCAAAGTGGCCTGGGCCGAGAGCAGGGTGGCCTCGGCGGCCAACACGGCCGCCTCGTACTGGTCCGGCTCTATCTGAAAAAGGATCTGGCCCTCCTTGACCGTGGAGCCTTCGACAAAATCCGCGCTCACCAGAAACCCACTGACCCGGGCCAGAAGATCTACCTTCTTCTCCACATCCAGAACCCCGATAATCTCGTAGCTGGACTGGGCCTCAACCACCCTCGCCTCAATCAGGGACACCGCCTGTGGCGCGGGTGGCGTGGGCGGCGTCTCCCAAAGCCAACCGCTCATGACCGCCAGGATCGCCAAGCCAACTATAATGGCTGGAATCAGGACAAAAATATTCTTAAAACGCTTTAAAGGCATCAAAAGCCTCCCCGAAACGACACTGACAAAAACCAAAAAATTATTTTCGCGCCAAAAAGCCAAAGGGCCAGGAATAAAATGGCAAGAACTGAAGTAGGCGCGTGAGCGTGGAAGGCCCAAAAGATATAAGCGACCAATATAACTCAGGAGCTGGAAAAATTCCAGATAAAAACAAGAGACAAGAGACCGTCTCTTGGGCGCGCCCCCCGCCAAAGTTATTCCTTCTAAAACTTTGTCAGATAACATCTTAAAATTATATATTTTATTACAAAATATAATTCTATAAATCAATTATTTATTAATTTATTGTTATAAAAAATAAAATAATATCATAAACTCTAAAAAAATACTATTTACATATTTATATTTAATTTATGGAAATTTAATAATATTAATGACAGAAATAAATGACATATTCTCTCCGGCGGCTTTATTGTAATTAAAAGTAGTCGCGCGGGGTTTCGCGAGCGACCTCCATCTCCGCGAGACGAGATGAAAACCCAGGTAGAGGCTGTCGTCCTCAGCAATAAGCAACGCGAATGAATAGCCAGAATTATTGGCTTGTTCATCAATTAAGTTGATTAAAACAGGATTAAAACGATATTTTTTCGCGTTACTTGTCGTTCTTAACAGACCTACTGACCTCTGTTTGCGGCCACCGGAAAATTTGTTCGCGCCTGATCGCCTCCGCAACTCCCTAGCCCAACAAGGTTAAAAATCTCTGAAAATAAATCCAAGCAAACCTCGCCAGCTTCCTCGGATAAAACCAGCGCGCATATTATCGCCTGACTCTTTTTTGGCCAGGCTCAATCGAAGTTGAGAACGCCTGGTGAGGGTCTAAATAATTAGGCTCAGAGGATTCTCGCCTGGACGCTCTGAGAATTTTTATTTCGTAACCTGGCCAGGCGAATAATTATGGCCAGAAAATTTTTGATAACTGTTTTTCTTTAAATATCCAAGAATTGTCAAGTTAAAACCTGATAGGTTTATCCGTAGTTCCCATTATTTTTTGGATCTAAAAACTATGCAAAATTTCAGGAAGACCTTATTTTAAAGCATATCCCGTTGGCAGCCGTCCCTAAAAAATTCAGTTTTTAAAATATTCTT
>JAISMU010000029.1 GCA_031276635.1 Deltaproteobacteria bacterium
GATCCTGAGAACCTTTCTTATTCTTAGGAATGACAGCTAACCAACCATCTTCGCGTCTACACCAGTCAATAACGCCCTTATCTCGATCGAGCAAAATGGGAGCGACCCAGTACCACCTCTCGTCTGGACGCCCACCTCTCACTGGCTCTGGTAGAGTCTCAATCAAGCGACGACAAATGACCCTGACCTCTTCTTTCATCTCCTCAGCTGATAGTGGCCCACGACCCTGACTGATTGCGATCTTGAGCGGATCAATCACTGTAGCGAGAGTCGGCGATGGATAGAGCCAGCCAACCACCGGCATACCGCCTAGGCGCCCGTCTCTAGATATAGAAAATTGTAACAGTTGTCCAATTCTGTCATAAAGCTCATTATGACGAACGTGAGTGACGGCGACCATTTTTCTTTCAGCCTGGTACGAAAGGACCGCCGCTATCGCGTTGGGAACAGCTTTCCAGGATGAAAAAACCAATTCTTTGGTCAGACTTTCTTTACCAGAATAAATTTTACCTGGTTTCATATACGGCAAGGAGGGAGGCATCCATAAAAGTTGCCACATTCCCTTGTCAATGGTGTCCTCGTAAAGAGCTGACATCTTGGGATTTGATGTCTCTAGAGCCTGGTAATGAGTGAGGGAGTCAGCAGATAGAGAATGGCTTAAAATTGTATTCAGAGCAGAACGAATTTCCTCAGAAGGATTGCGAAGCCGATTGTCAAGTTTATTTCTGAGCTCATAATCTTTTAGAAAATTCAGAAGATAAGGCGCGGACTTCCAGTATTCAGTCTGATCACCGGCTCCGACGCTGACGGCTACCGAGTCCAAACTAGCGGCGCGGCAGATGTCTTCAGCCTCCAAAGGCAAAATTTGCGTATTTTCTTGCAACATCGCGTTACGATCTTGAGTGGTCAAGACTCTCTCAGTCCGACACATGACCTTGAGCAGGGCCCGCTCAAGCTCAACTTTCGTTGTGTCTGGAATGGAGGGTGAAACATCTGAACCGGAAAAAATATTTTCCCGCTGTACTGACAAGAGATTGTTTATCTCATTAACCTTATGAACATTATTGTTAAAAAGAAATTTAAGTGTTCTGATAAAATCAGGATAGTGGTCATCCTCATCCTGTTCGTGGTTAAGGGTAAACATCTTATAAGGCGTGGCTGAAATAAGGAGAACTCGGACGTTAGGATATTCGAAGAGTTCTCTCGCAATGTTTGAGGCCTCATTATTTTCGTCAAGGAGGTGTTTGAACCGCTGAAACTCATCAAGGATAACCAGATCTGGCTCAAGCAATGATATACAAACAGAGGAAAGTTTTTTTCTGAGGTTTTTTATCAGCTCATAGCGGATGTCGTTATCTTCGTGAGGCACATTTCCTCTGAAACGACCGAACCGCTCGGACACATCCAACAGTAAGTCGCTTAGATGTTGATCGCGTAGAACCGCCTGACAAAATTGTTTGGAAAGCTTTTTATCTGGAGTTTTACTTGAGTTTTCGGCCATCTCCCTCCATTTCTCTCTATACTCTAATCTTCCCTGCATGGCGTTAAGAAGACCATTACGGAAATGCCTGGACTTATTGGTAAAACTAGTAGGCAAATCTTGGAGCATCAGATTGATAATAACTCGCTCCTCGACATGTCCACCTCGTTGCCGATCTTGGTCGAAGGCGGTTCCTGGAGTCAGACTAACAAAATTAACCTTACTCTTTTCTAGATCGGTCAATTGTGTTGGTAAATAGGTGAGTCGCGTGGAAAGAGAATATCCTCCATTAATGTTAAGCCGACTGATGTTTTGAGACGCGATAGCCGCGTTAGAGCAGAGATAGACAACGTCAATCCGATCGACTTTGCCCTGAAGGTGTTCCAATGTTTTAGCGATAATCCCTTTGGCAACAAGCGTTTTTCCAAGACCGACCTCATCAGCGACCAAAAAACGAGAAGTTGGGTCATCCCCGTAGAAACGCTCAAAAACATAATCCACTGTCCTTCTCTGGAAATCCTTCAAGCCCGACAAAACAGCATTAGCTGAGAAAGGAACACTACACATTAAACACCTCCAACGCGGACTTAAAAACTTCCCAAAACTGCATGAATTCACCGGTTACCACTTCATTCTCTCCTCCATGGGAAAGAACCTCAATCGTCTTAGACAGTTCCTTGAGACTATCTGGGTTTTTACAAAACGCTCGGATCAGTTCTTCTAAAAGCCCTGAATAGTCCCCAGCTGACCTCTGAGTCGTAGGGCGACCAGCTATTTTCCTGGTAAAAGTGGAATGTCCTATCTGATTCTCATCTCTCAATCGAAACAGAAGATACCGAGTAAAATCGTCATGGCTTCTGATGACAGTCCGTATAATGGCGTCATGCCGCTCTTCGGGAAAACCTTTTGCTTGAAGTTTCATTACAAATCTGACAGAAACTTCCGGATGTTCAGTCTTCAACTCAAAGACGATGAAATTCGTCAATGAAGCCAATTGAAACTCGCCAAGAATAATTTCCTCAGTCGAAACATGGAGAATATTGGTCGCAAATTGCCGGGAAACAGTGACAGGCCAAGCTAATGCCTCTACGATCCCCTCAAGGAGAGGAATCTTACCTTTTAGGCTCATCTTAAAATGATCTTCGCGAGCGGTAGGCTCACATTCAACGCTTAGAATAGCCTCAATAAAGGCTGAACGAGCCGATTCGGCGTTTTTCTCCGCTTCCTTCCGAGAATTATCGATTTCCTGAACCTCTTCTGGGTTGAAATTGATGAGGAATCCTCCTAAACTATCTTGACTAAGAAGATCATCAATGCCACCAACATTTTTCTTCTTACCTGTGAGCTCAACCAGAAACTCAATGTTTCGCTTCGCTATCAAGGCCGCGTTAGTCGCGTTCGCCGAGCCAATTACCAAGCTCACCTGGCTCGCCCTGGGCCCAAACTCGGACAAATAGACTTTAGAGTGAAGACCAATCGCGAACTCCAATTCTTCTCCATTCTCTCTCTCCGCGTTTTCGTCTAAATAAAAGCTCTCTTTGAAAAGTCCAAGAGTCTCCTCATTTAAGGTTGTCAAAGTCTCTGGACGTGAAATTAAGGCTACCGAGTTTTCACTGTATCCAGTCAGATCTTTCAAAGCCTGGTCAGAACAGAATGGAGTTATGACAGTCAATCGTTTTGACTCTTTAGGCTCCCAATCAAAACCCTCAATCCCAGGCAGATAAAATGCCAAATCATCATATCCTTCGGGTACATTCCATCTGACATAATGAAGCTCTTCAGCAAATCTTTGAGCTTGTCGCTCACGACCAATGTCAACCTTTTCTGAGGCCGACCTGGCCAATAAAGGTAGGGTTTCAAAAAATTGAACCAACGGTCTGTTTACGTTATAATACCGTCCTTGTACCACCCCGTCGAGGTTTAAAATAATGTCCCAGGACCGGTCAAAGGTCATGTTCCTCGTCAGAACCAGCAAGCGATACGCCAAATTTTCCGAGTTTGGGTTAACGTAACGGATTGCCCAGACTTTAGGATGGAAAACGCCATGACCAGGGGACACGACCTGAAGGATCATTCCCTCCAACAAAGGAACCAGTCGAGTGACTCTCATACTCGATGGAGCTTGAATCTGCGTCTTCTGCGCGTACACAGTTAGCTTTTCAGAGACTCTGCCGAGAGCCTCAAGCGCGCCAGTTTCATCTTCAAATGCCCAACCACTTGGCCCACTCAGACCCAGTTGGGCCGAAACATCTAGAAGAAACTCCAGATTAACAGAATAGGTGGTCGCGATAGCCTCATCAAAGACCATATCATCAGATGGTGGGCGCAAAGCGGAAGAATAAAAATCACGATCAGATTGAGGATTCAGCATTAATCTCTCCGGTCCAGACCTTTACGCAGGTCGTTGAGAAAAACTTTTACGGTTGGCCATCGATAAACTAATCTTCCTACGCCAGAGGCCCCGCTCCACTGACTAAGAGCCTTCTGGTTAATAAATCTTGAGTGCCCCCGTTTGGTGTCCATTTCCCTATTCTTTATCAGATTAAGGGCATCTGAATCAGAAAGGAGGTAATTTGGGGATGTCCCAATTGATTTTAAAACATACCTAATCCATTGCTCAATAAAAGATTTTGTTTTATAGTAAACAGTGTGTCCATTCCAAACAGTTATCTCCCAAAATCTTTCCAAAGACCACGCGCGAATCTCCTTCTCAGAAAGAGACTCCGACCAATTTCGAAATGATTTCTCGTATTTTTCTTGGAGATCACCCTCTTTTCTGAGTCGCGACAGCATAACGTTGTACAAGAGAGCGGCCCCATGCGTCACCTCAGAAAACAAACGGGCGTGAGTAAGCTGTTCTTTATGAAGCGAAGAAAATTTTTCGTAAGCCGGATGCTCCTAAGGAAATTCTTCATCGTGTTCAGTAGGTTTACGCGCCAGAAAAGCAAGAAGGCTTCTGTGGCATGACAACTGGATCCTGTCCCTGATGAACTCGGCCTCTTCCCTTGTCAAACGCAGGTCCGCTTTTTCTGGAAAATCATCAGGTATCTCTGGCAATTTAGGATGCCAGGTCTGCGTTTCCCTCTTCCAATCAAAGTCGGCGTCATCTCCTAGTTCCCTTGAGCTTCTTTCGGCTTGACGCAGTTTTTGCCTGCAGTTGTAAATTCTGTCAACCCTCCGGTGATACTCATCCCGAGAACAGTCTATGAGCCGTATGCCCCAAGCGCCGAGTCCTGACCAATAGACCTCGCTTGGCAGACGTTTGAGATTCTGGCCAGCGACTCTTCCATATACTCCGGCGTTATCCTCTGACTCAAGCAAAGGCTGGACTAACTCTCTTTCCAAACTATCAGCCTTTGAAGCGAATACCTCAGAAGAGACCTTTTTTTCTTCCAGGGAACGGTAAATCCACGGCACAAACAGCATGTAACGCAAACGGGTCTGGATAGTGCTCGTGCCGGGAAAAAGTAAATCGGCGAAACTGTCGCGCACGGAGCCCAATCCAAGTTCATCCCGGCTCTCCTTTTCAAGGAACAACTCCAAAATTCTGTTTACCCTATCCCTCTCCGTCTGGTCATAATCAATCCACGCGGGGACAAACGACATGAGTCAATACACCTCAATAACATCGCCGAACAGCGGCGATAGTCTAATCTGTCAAACCTCAAACTTGTGTCCCCACCGCTCTGACCGCCGTGAAAACGTTTCATCCTCTCAGAAATACAATAATTTTAACTTTGAATTATTTAATTTATTTAGTAAAAAAAAATATTTTTTCATCTTTTTAATATTAACAGTCTTAATTTACCTTATTTTTTTAAATTCACGAACCCAATTCTTTCTGACTTCTTTCTGAAGGCATTGTTAAAATATGCCTCAATGAAAAAATGGGAAAACTTTAAAAACGACTTTTTAATTCAGATTATTATCATATTCCATCAGACCACGAAAAGTCAACATTTTTTTTAGAAGGCTTTTATGTTTGTTTCCATCAGTATTTAGTTATAAAATTAACCATAAATATATTCATATTTAAATTTAACACCTATATAGATATTTATTGTATTCATAATTATTTTGTAAAATATTAGACTATAAAGAGTTGAATAAATTGTCTAAATACATGATAAAAAATTACATCTATTTATTTTGCGGAAATAAACTGGCTCTCCCATCAATAATATTGTAAAATATGATGATAGTTGTCACTGTTCCATTTTACCTTAGTAGTGTTCTAAAATTTATGGTCACTTTTGCAAAAATTTTTAATTTTTGACCACCACTGGATATTGTGTCACCTTCTCCAATCATACTAATTAAAATTACATTGATATTATTATTTATTATTAATTCTGAGTATCTGTATTGATTCACAGAGAATATGCCGCATATGTCTTTATCCAATTAAGGGGCTCTGCATCGATTAGCAATTTGCGTTTATCCTCTGGACTCTAATCCTTTCTTCGGAGCGTTGCCCCGACCCGCCAAGGGCCATTTGGCCTCTGGACCCAATTTATATTATTATTTTTGAAATTAATAAAATAATTTTAGTTGTAAAATTATTCTCTGGATTTTGACACCAGACACAAGATATTGTGATGTTCATTTTTTTCGGAATAGTGCCCCCAAAATCGGAATGTTGTTCAGCGAAAAACGGAATCGCTGCCATTTCGCCTGGATTTGACAATTCGGTTAAGCGTCTGGCTTATTCCCTTGGCGCCTCTTGAGCCTAACCGCGGCGGGAAAAACTCTTAATCCAAGTCCAGAGCCAAATCAATCAAGGTGTCCAGAAGAGCCGGAAAAGATAAGCCATCAGCCAGGGCGGCCTTAGGCAGGAGGCTGTTTTCTGTTAAACCCGGCAGAGTGTTGGTTTCCAACAAGTAAAACACCCCCTCAGAGTAGATGAAATCAGTCCGAGATAACCCCCGACACCCCAAGGCTCTATGGGCTCGCAAAGCCAGATTCCCTATCTCTTCGGTCAAGCTCTCGCTTAAATGAGCCGGGCAAATTTCCTGGGCCTGGCCAGGGGTGTATTTGGCCACATAATCAAAAAACTCTCGCCCCTGGGCCGGAATGATCTCAATCGGCGGCAAGGCCCGGAGTCGGTCGTTGCCGATAACAGCCACCGTGAGCTCCCGGCCCGAAAGAAACTTCTCCGCCAGCACCTGGCTGGAGAGTTTATAGGCTTTTTGTAAGGCCTCTTTAGCCTCCTGGGGGGACTTGGCGATGGTCAGCCCCACTGAGGAGCCCTGGTCCAGGGGCTTGATGACCACGGGATAACCCAAGTCCTTTTTGATGGCGGTGAGTTGGGCGACCAGGCTCAACCGACGCGATAACAGTAGGTCCTGGGCCACCGGCAGCTCATTCTGGCGATAAACGTCTTTGGCGGCTTTTTTGTCCAGGCAGGTAGCGGAGGCCAAAACGCCGCTCCCCACGAACCTCAGGCCCAACAGGCTTAAAAAGCCCTGAATGGAGCCATCCTCCCCCATCGCCCCGTGCAGAACCGGAAAAACCACGTCCAGGTTGGGAGCCGCCTCAACCAAGCGAGCCAGATCAATGGCCGGGTCAAAAACCTCGACCTGATAGCGCTCCTTATCCAGCCGCTCCAGAACATTTTGGCCCGAGGCCAGGGAGACTTCCCGCTCGCTGGAATGGCCGCCCATCAACAAAGCCAACCGGATCCTGGCCACGATAACCCCCGCTCAAAATAAAAAACCGTTAACCCCCCGCCTGGGTGGCTAACGGCCCAAAAAACTGATCGCCCCAGCCAAACTCTCGCCCAGTCGAGAGGCCAGCCAGACTAGAGAAAATCTCCATGAATGAGTCTCAAGAGTTTGGGTAGCTAGACCATGATGGCCCCAACCAGGATGAACTCAAACCGGGATGAACTCAAGCTGGGATGAACTCAAACCGGGAAGAACTCCAACTGGGATACTCCCAAGCCAAACAAACCCTCAACAAGGAAGCTCTCAAGGGCCTCTAGCCTAGCTATCCTCCGAGGTCCGGCTCTGCCCCTTATGCATCCGCTGGGCCAGGCGGGAGACGCGCCTAGCCGCGTTCCGGGGATGGAGAGTCCCTCTGGAGGCCGCCTTGTGAAGCATGGACATGGCCTTTCTCAAGGCCACGGCTGATTCCTCCGCCGGCCCGCCAACAGTGGCCAAGGCTTTTTTAATGGTGTTTTTGACCTTAGTCTTGGTGATGGAATTGCGAGCCCGCCGAGTCACGCTCTGTCGAGCCCTTTTCAAAGCTGATTTATGGTTGGCCAAGGGAAAACTCCTTATCGCTGAAAACTGGCGCGCGACCTGACGAAAAAAAACCTCGGGCGCGCGGCGCAAATGAATTTGTAATTATACTGGCCAAAACCCCAGGCGTCAAGAACGTTATTTACTCAACCTCAAACCCGAGATAATAACATTTTTAATTTTAGATACTATTTTATCTTCCTAGTATTATAAAAATATAACTATAAAAGCAATAATATTAATACTATACATTAAATATAGTATATAATTTTTTTAATAATTAAATTTTTTAAATAATTTTAAATGCTAAGTAAGCCAAACTAGCCTAACTATTTTCTAAAAAAATTTTTATCAAAAAAAATAAATGGGCTAACAGGACGCCAAAGCCGGGCCGCAATTTTAAACTCGCGTCCAAGCTCGCCAGGAACTTTGGTTAAAAATAAAATTTTTTTCTAAATATTAAATATAAGTACAAATTTATTTAACGTAAAGATCTTAATTACCTTTAAAATATATATTTCATGTAATTCTGTGGGTTTATACAAATACAAATTTATGATTTTGAGGTTCCAGAGTTAAAATCTAGAGTTTCACTAGGAATTGGACATGAAAAATATTTGAAAATATGTTTTTGTTCCTCTGTAACAGGCATAATTATTTCATATCCTTTGAAATACATTTTTTCTAGAAGAGATAACTCATTAAATAATTCTTTCATTGTATATTTAACATATAAATTACTAGAAATCATAATCTTATTGACTTTAGATAATAGTATTAGAGAGATAAAACAAATAAAAGATTTACCATAAAAATTTTTATAGCTATGAATATCTTCTTTTTTTAACAATTTATAATCTTTTAAGTTATTAAAAGCTTTATCAACAACAGTTTTTTTTGTAAATTGATTAATAGCTTCATCAATATCTTTAATATAATTAGTAACAAGAATCATTACGCCAGAATTAATAGTTTTTCTTTTAATTATATTATTTTTTATTTTAACAATATAGCCTGATTCTGATTTAAATAACTTATTAAAAGATAAAACGCTATTATATATAGGGTTATCCATATATTTACAAGGATCATCAGAAGCTTGTGTAAGCATATCAATAATATTATATGTTATAACATGCTCATTATATAGCTTTGAAGACATATTAATGCATATGTGTGCATATAATTTTTTATTATTATCCCATAAAATCATTTTTGTATAGCCAAGCATTATTCCTGAAGGGGTAATTAATATTGAATCATAATCTCCAATGAGAGAAACGCTATCTTTAACAAGTTCATTAAATAAATTAATTGTTTTTGGTATTGATATATTAAATTTAATTTGAGGTTTCATTGATAACATAAAATTAATATTTTCAGTGCTATAAAAATCTTCATCCATAACTAACGTATAATTAGTGTCATTAAGAAAATTAAATTGCGAAATAGTAGATTTTAATGTTTTAATATCACTTAAACTACCGTGATATAGACTAGAATAAATTGGTAAACCAGATTTTTTTCCAAATAATAAACAGACATTGATCCGTTCTAAGTTATCGTAATCATAATCATATCTATATGCTGCATTACTAATATTTTCAGAGTATGTTGAAACAGAAGTATTATCAAGGGCTATAAATTCATCTTCTACAACAATTTTAGTCCATTTATCATAAAATTTACTAGTTGAAGAAAAGTCAATAGAATGAAATAATTCGTTAATTCGTTGAGAAGTTAAAAGGCTAGGTTGGCTAAGACAGTCAACTTTCTTGGCCCAGTTGCTACAGTACATAGCGGGCGCGCATTCAACAGCAAAATATTGCGCTAATGTTAATATAGTTTTCCATTGTTTACTAAAACATTCTTTAAGAATACTAGTAAGACCTAAAATATCACTTAAATAATTTAATAAATATATATGACCATAAAAAACTTTTTTAGACGCCTTTAAATCATCTATAGTAATATTAATACTGCTTTTAGGAGCAGAAATATCTGGATTATTATTGTTATCATGATTAAGATTAGCATTATCTTTTAGTAAATATTCAGGAATTATTATATTAATATTATGTTTTTTTGATTCAGAATAAAGTTTATCACAGATATAATTCAATGTAAGTGAATGTTTTTCAACCCAAGGAAAAAATTGATCGTTTAAGACCATATTTCCGTCAGGTAAGACAATTTTACCTAAGTAAACTTGGTTACTTTTGACAGTCTTACTATCAAGTCTGATGGGATTAGCGCCATATATTGAAAAGTAAGGGCGTTTGTTTATCTGTCGAATAAAAATAGAAGCCACAGCAACCTCCTAAACTATTTAGTGTACAGCGCTGAATTCAGGCGGTCAAGAGAAATTTTTTTTCTCTTGTGGTAACTGTCGCTCAACTCCAAGTCATCAGGTCCCAGCCTAGAAGACAGAGGTCAAGATGACCAACCTGGAGCCCTCTCTTGGAGTGGTTGGCGCCCGGCGCTTGAGGCGGCGACAGAATAATTAGTCATCAGATAGGGGTTGCCTCATCTGCGTCCTCATTTTCCTGGGAGGTCCGCTGACTGAGGCGGTCAGTTGGTCGCTCGGCTCAAAAACCGAACTCATAATTGACACCATCGACCCGGCGCGTCAAAAGAGTGGCTAATACCGACAACTGTTATTGAGCTGACAAATGAGTTGAGGGCAACCTTAGAAACAGCCTTTCCCACGCTGGAATCTGAAATTTTCAAATTAACCAGATCGCCTAATGCTGTTTCCTGAGAAACAGGGCTCTCTCCAGGCCAGTCAAAGAAATAAAATTCCTTATTTTCCGCCAACCCTTGAAATATTACCAAAATTTTATTATAAAGTCGTAATTTCCTCGACCTGAACAATGAAGACCAATTTTCAAAATATCGGGTTTTCGCGAGGGTGTCATAAAAATAATTCTCAACGGCCCCTCTAACCCACCAGCTTGAGGCCATCGCCCGGGGTCTCGCGCCCTGAGCCTGACCAGGCTTATTTTCCCTGGCCAGATCCCAATTTTTGGAATAATCCCTCCACTATGGCCGCCTCGCCTGTTCCAGACAGCTCTCCCCCCGGAGGGCAGTGGCCCAAAATTCTCCGCGCCGCCGCCGTGGTCGGGGCTGGCACGCTCTTATCGCGCGTCGCCGGCCTGATTAGGGACCAAGTGACCGCCTATTGCTTCGGGGCCTCCCTGGCCGCGGACGCGTTTTTCGTGGCTTTCCGGCTCCCGAACCTTTTAAGGCGGCTCCTGGCCGAAGGAGCCTTGACCCCGGCTTTTGTGGCCGTTTTCACCGAGCGCCTGACCAAAGAGGGCCCGGCCTCGGCGGCGGCTCTCTTCCGCGGGGCGGTCACCCTGCTGGGCCTGAGCCTCTTGGCCATCACCCTGTTAGGCCTCTGGCTGGCTCCTGAGATGATTATAGCCCTGGCCCCGGGATTTCGGGCCGATCCCGAGCGTTTTCAGCTGGCCGTCCGCCTGGCCCGAATCGTCTTTCCCTATATCTTTTTCATCAGCCTCACCGCCTTGGCTATGGGAGCCCTGAACAGTCTGGGCCGTTTCAATGTCCCGGCCCTTGGCCCGGTTCTCCTGAATATCTCCATGATCCTGGGCGCCCTCCTGTTGGCTCCGCGACTCAGTGAGCCCATTGTGGGCCTGGCCATCGGAGCCATGCTGGGGGGGGTTCTGCAACTGGCCATCCAGCTGCCTTTCCTGAAACAGGCCGGCCCTTATCTGGGTCTTTCCTTTAACTTCAAGGACCCGGCCATCAGAAAAACTCTGGCTCTCATGGCCCCGGCCGCCTTGGGCGTGGCCGCTTACCAGATCTCCATCTTTGTCAATACCCAGTTGGCCTCGCTCCTGCCAGACGGTTCGGTCTCCTTTCTATACTACGCTGACCGCCTGGTCCAGTTTCCTTTAGGCGTCTTCACCCTGGCTCTGTCCACCGCCGCTCTCCCGGCCCTGGCCAAGGTTCAAGCCGAGGGCCGGCTGGCCGAGTTTGAAACCGTTTACCGCTCCTCGCTGGGACTCCAGTTTTTCATCACCTGCCCGGCTATGTTTGGCTTAATGGTTCTGGGCGAGGACCTGGTGGGCCTGTTGTTTGAGCGCGGTCAGTTTGGGCCAGGCAGTTCTCTGGCCACCGCCCAGGCTCTCTGGGCCTACGCTCTGGGCCTACCTTTCCTGTCAGGGACCTCCCTGGCCGCTCGAGCCTTTTTCAGCCTGGCCGACACCAAGACCCCGGCCAAGATCGCGGCCATCTCCCTGGCTTTGGGCCTGGGCCTGGCCCTGGCTCTCATGTGGCCCTTAAAGCACGCTGGCCTGGCTCTGGCCAGCTCCCTGGCCTCAGTAATCAATTTTCTGTGGCTCAATCACGCTCTGGCTAAAAGACAGGGTTACCGCTTGGGGAATCTCAACCGGGAAATCGCCCGCTACGGTCTCTGGGCCCTGGCTATGGGCCTTTTTCTCTGGCCTCTTTATTATCTGGAGGCGACCCGAGGAATCAGCCGCCTGGCTCGAGTGGGGCTGGGCCTCCTTCTGGGGCCGGGGTTTTACTTTGGCCTGGCCCATCTTTGCAAGTGCCCCCATCTGGCTCCTTTGAGCCGGATCCTCCGAAGACTCCAAAAAAAGAAGACCTGAAAAACCCGCCATTTTTTTCTCGCCCGGTGAGCTGCCCAAAATGGGACCAGACCAAAAGGGACCATAAAAAAAAGGCCCAGGAATCACCTGGGCCTTTTTAGGCGCGAAAAACTATTATCCCGCGAAATTTAACCGAAAAAAAATTATCCAGAAAAAAACTGACCGGAAAACGCCCTCAACAATTTGCCCGCGTCTCAGGGGTTAGGCTCTATCCCTTTAGGCTGACTGATCCTGAGCGAAATAATCTGGTCAGACTAGTTTTGTCAGACTAATTTTGTCAGACTAGTTTTTTTCAGACTAGTTTTTCAGACTAGTCTTGTCAAAGTAGTCTTGTCAAAGTAGTTTGGCCCGACTAATCTTCATCCAGCAGATTTAGGGCCATCACTTGAGCCTTTCATAAAGCCTCTGGCCCACTTCCTCAGGAACTTTCAAATATCTGGCCAGAAACGATTTCTTCAGAGAGCCACTTTCCTTTAAGGCGTAGCCGTAAACTGTTACATACGCGTCCTCGGCCTTGGGCAGATAATAGAGGATGAGCCGACAATGGTTGGCGTACGAAGGATTGGATTCCTCCCTGGGATCCATAAGGGAGCCGACCTGCCCGGCTTTCAAACCCCGGAACACATCCTCCACCGAGACTTCGGCCGGCAGAGCCAGAGCCTTGGCGAGCTTGATCTTGGGGAACCACTTATTCACCCTTTCCGAGTACGGCAGTTTGGCCCACTTACCAAAAGAGCGACTGGCGAAAAAGAGGAACAATAAGGCCTCCAGGATCCAGATCCCATAAAGATGAAGCCCATTGACAGAGATCCCCTCCACCTTCCACAAACCCTGGCCCCCGATCAGACTCATTTTTCGGAGGATATCCAGGGGATCCAGAAACTGGCTGGCCACTTGGGCCAGGGGCAGGCTTGACTCAACGATGGTGACGGTCCGCCAGCCCAGACTCAGTGAGCCCAAGCCCTCAATGTTGTTGACCAAAACCGCCCAGCTCGCCCAGGCGAGGTATAAGCCGGGAACTGAGCCCAGGGCCCCAATAAGATTGGCCAACTGCGAGTTGCGAATCTGACCTCGGCGAATCACCCAGAAACTGAACCAGCCAACGAGTTTGGCGTAGAGGATGGGCAAAAAAACCGCCAGATAGACTATGGGGCAATACCAGACAGCCAAAGCGTAAGGAACGGCCAGGAGAGCCGCGACAACCGCCACCCCAAAGAAAACCAGAAACACTCCCTTGGTTTCAAAATAACCAGAAGGTTTATAGAATTTACTCATAACGTCAACAGCCTGAAGCTAGTGTTTGGCGAATCGCCCGCGAAATGTCCGTTAAGCCGCCGCGACTCATGGCTTAACCAACATCTCCTTTTGGGGAAAGTTTCTGGCCTGAGGACTATTGCTTTCCTTCGGGGTCAGCATGGCGAGCGTTTCCGCCAGCTCGCCCGTAACTTCCCCGGTCTTGTCTCTAAGAAAATCCAGCGAGGAGCCAAAAGCCCGGCTGACCGCCCCATTCAGAACCTGGGGGTCCACGTCGCGCCAGTCGCCGCCTAAGGGTATTTCCACCGAAAGGCCCTGGAGAAACTCCGTAAACTTGGCCGCCGTGAGCCGCGCGGATTTGCCGGCCTCCAGTAAGCTCACCTGGCCATCGCGGGCCATGGAGAGGACTTTGCCCTCCAAAACATCCAGGGTGGAGCTGCCGTCTTGGGCCACCTCCATCTTAAAACTGGTGCCCCGGACCGCCGAGGTGATCAAGGGGGTAGCCAAGCGCATTTCCTGGCCGGTCACCACCTGCACGTTAGCCTGGCCGAGGTTTAGGCGGAACTGGGGAACCAATTTGACATTGTCCGAGGCCTCCCGAGCCAAAACCGGTCGATCCTCAAGCCAGGGCTTGGACTCCACCTTGACCATGCCCTCAAATAAGATGACACTGCCCTCCTCGGCCGTGATCTCAATGCGACCGTCCTCGGAAAAAATCCGCATCTCGCCGCCGCCTTGCATCTTGATGGTCTGGCCCGGCAAAAGCGATTCCACCTTTTTGGTCGGCTGACCCACCTGGTCAGCTGAGGGGCTGGGTTTAACATTGATGGCCAGCGGGTTGGCTAAAGCGCTCTGAGAGTTGTCCTCGGCCAAGGCCGGGCCTGTCCAGAGCAAAACCGCCCAGGCTAGAAAAACCGTGAGGATCAGCTGGACCAGGGCCCCAAAGGGTTGGTCGACTTGGTTGGCTTGGTCATGGATTCGAAACGCGCCATTCATTATTGTTTCCCTCCATATCGGCCAGCCAGCTCAAACGGAAATAAACCCGCGGTCAGCCGAGTGAATATTCCAAAGCCACCCCGGGGCAGCTCTGAAAACGCCTCTGAAATAATTGCATTCCACTCATAATTTATGAAAAACTTAAGAAAAATTCGCGCTTTTAAAGATGAAGTCAGAAAAATTATATAACCTTACGTTTGGAAAATCAAGAAAAAAAAAATGAGGCCTGGTCTCCCAAGCCCCAAGGACCTTCGCCTGGCCCCGGGCCAAGGCCAGTCAGAGCGCCAACCAGGGCTCTTTAAATGAAACTCAGGCCAATTCCCGGTTTTTTTCCCAAAAGCGCATGGCCTCAATGGTTTTTTCGATCAGAAAATCCAGCTCCCAGCCCAGCGCGACCGCTCCCTGGCTGATAACCTCTCGCGAGCAGCCAGCCGCGAAATTGAGGGTTTTAAATTTCTTCCTGACCGATTTCGTCTCCAGGTCCGCCACGCTCTTGGAGGGCCGCATCAGGGCCACGGCCCAGATCAGGCCTGTTAACTCATCAGCCGCGTAGAGGATCTTTTCCATCTGGTGCTCAGGGCGGACATCCACCGTGATCCCATAGCCATGGCTGACCACGGCCCGGATGACATCGTCCCCGAGGTTATTGGCCCGCAACAGCTCCGGGGCTTTCCGGCAGTGTTCCTGGGGATACTCCTCAAAGTCGATGTCATGCAGCAGGCCCACCACGGCCCAGTAATCGCTCTCCTCGCCAAAGCCTTGGTCCTCGGCGAACCAGCGCATGACCAGGGCCACCGTCTCGGCGTGCTGACGATGAAAAGGCTCTTTATTGTAACGATTAAAAATCTCCCAGGCCTCTTTGACACTGATTGTTTTTCTCACTTTAACCTCCAGATTGTTAATATAAAATCGATCCCTGATAAAAAAACTCAAAACCTCTCTGATTAACTCCATTCAGTCTCCAAAAACCTCTCAACCAAAAACCATCCCGGTCGCTCAGGTTGACCGACCCAGGGGATCCGAGTCCGGGCCCTCAGTCGCCACCGGCTCTGGCTGATAGTCCGGGCTGTCGGGATACTCAGGCGTGTAACCCATCGCCGCGGCTGACTTAGCCACCGTCGGCCCAGGCTCAGGGCTCGGCGGCGAGGGCTGAGCCGGGGCGGGAGCGGCCAACTCCCGCCCCGGACTCGGGTCACTGGCCGGAGAATTTGAGCTTGGAGGCTCGGATTCCAAAAAATTTTCCTGAGAATTTGGCCAGGGGTCGGCCAGAGGGTCGGCCAGGGAATCTTTGAGAGGGTTTTCTAGAGCCGGCAGGCCTAATCGGGCCGTCTCCCCCAAATCCTTGACTTCTTTGGAGAGGGTTCGCAAAGGCTCATCCAGTTTGGCGATGGCCTGAGCCTCCCTTTGCAGGGTGTGGGAGACGCCGAGGTACCACAACCGAAACCGCCGGTAGGCCTGACCCAGAAAGCGGGCCGTCTCCGGGAGCCTTTCAGGTTTGATGACCAGGCAGGCCACCAGGACCACTATCAGGATTTCGGACCAACCCACCCCAAAGCCCATGGCCTGCCCTCACCTGGCTAGAAGTCTTAAAATCCTGGCCGCCGCGCAGGCCGCCCCATAACCGTTATCTATGTTCATGACGGTCACCCCGGGCGAGCAACTAACCAGCATGCTGGCCAAGGCGCTCTCCCCGGCCCGGGCCAGGCCATAGCCCACAGAGGTGGGCACGGCGATGATCGGTCGCGGCGTCAACCCCCCCAGAACCGAGGCCAAGGCCGCGTCCAGGCCAGCCACCACGATGATCACCTCATGGCGGTTGATTTCCTCCAAGCGACCTGTCAGGCGCCAGATACCGGCCACCCCAGAATCCTCATACAGGGTCTGGTGGTAACCAAGAAAGAAGAGGGTTCTGGCCGCCTCCCGGGCCACCTGGGCGTCCGAGGAGCCAGCCGAGACCACAGCCACGCGGGCGAAATCGCCCTGGTCCGACTGCGTCACGGCGAAGGCGGTCCGGGAAATGGGATCATAGTCGTATTTCTGGCGCAAATCCGCGGGAGCTTGGGCGAAGATCTCGTTTTCCAGGCGGGTGAAAAGGACTGGTTGACTCTGAAATCGCTCCAACAGGCTCAACAGAATGGGCCAGGGTTTGCCAGGGCTGAAAACCGCCTCCGGCAGGCCAATCCTGGACCCCCGGCAGTGGTCGAACAAAACTCCGTCCGAGTCAGCCCCGCGCATAGAAAAGCCCCTTTCCCCGGAACGCCAGCCGATGAGCCTGACTCAAAATTCCAAATTGGGGTACAAGGGAAAACCCTGGGTAAACTCTTCCACCCGCAGGCGGATCTTGTTGAGAAAAGATTCGTCCTGGTGGTGGCGCAGGGCGTCCACGATGAACTCAGCCACCCGGTCCATGTCCTTTTCCACCAGGCCCCGGGTGGTCAAAGCGGCCGTGCCCAAACGCAGGCCCGAAGTGACACAGTAGTTCTGGCGGTCAAAGGGGACCACATTCTTGTTGGCCGTGATGCCGGCCTTGTCGAGAGCGGTTTCGGCCGCCTGGCCCGTGAGATTGACGCCCCGCAAATCCAAAAGCAACAAGTGCGTGTCCGTGCCTCCAGAGACCAGCCGAAAGCCCGCGTCGGTCAGATGAGTGGCCAGGCGCTGGGAGTTTTTGAGGATCTGGCGCTGGTAGTCGATGAACTCCGGCTCCAGGGCCTCCCCGAGAGCGGCGGCTTTGGCGGCCACAATATGCATTAGTGGCCCTCCCTGAATGCCGGGAAAAATCTGCTCGTCCACGGCCTTGGCCAGAGTCTTGCGACACAGGATCATGCCGCCCCTGGGCCCGCGCAGAGTCTTGTGGGTCGTGGTGGTGACGATATCAGCCAACGGGACCGGCGAGGGAAAAAGCCCAGCCGCGACCAGGCCGGCGAAGTGGGCCATGTCCACCATCAGGTAAGCTTTGACCCGGTCGGCCACTTCCCGGAATTTCTGAAAATCAATGGTCCGGGGATAGGACGAGCCCCCCGCGATGATCAGCTTGGGCCGGGTGGCCTCGGCCTTGGCCAAGAGCCCCTCGTAATCAATGATCTCCGTATCCTCGCGCACCCCGTAAAACTCGGTCTTAAACAGCCGACCCGAGAAACTGACCGGGGCCCCGTGGGTCAGGTGCCCGCCGTGGTCCAGGCGCATGCCCAGAATGGTGTCCCCAACCCGCAAAACGGAAAAAAAGGCGGCCATGTTGGCTGAGGAGCCACAGTGGGGTTGAACATTGACGTGCTCGCAGCCAAAAAGCTTGCGGGCCCGAGTCTGGCACAGGGTCTCCAACTCATCGCAGTTTTCGCAACCGCCATAATAGCGGTTTTCCGGGTAACCCTCGGAGTATTTGTTGGTAAAAACCGAGGCCCCCACCCGCAAAGTCGCCTCAGAGACAAAATTCTCCGAGGCGATCATCTCCAGCTTGAAGCGCTGACGCTTAAGCTCCTTACGTAAAATGGCCATCAACTGGGGATCTTGGTCAAGAGCGACTTTGAGGGGCATGCGGAAATGATCCTTCAAGGCCAAAGGGCCCATCAAAAATTACGAACGGAAAGTCAATTGAATAAAGTCAGGCGCCCCTGATGGCGACCGCCCTCAAAGGGGGTGGACAGAAAAACCTCTAAAATCGACAAAGCCAAGTCCGGCCCCACCAGCCGCTGCCCCAAAGTCAGGACGTTGGCGTCATTGTGAGCCCGGGCGAACCTGGCCATGGCCTCGTTGGAGCAGTTGGCCGCCCGAATGGCCCGGAAACGGTTGGCGGCCATGGCCATGCCAATGCCCGTGCCGCAGATGAGAATCCCATAGCGGCAGGACTCCGCCTGAATCAGCTGGGCCACCTCGGCGGCCACGACGGGGTAGTCAGCCCGCTCCGCCCCATCCGGGGCCCCGGCGTCAATGTATTGAAATCCCAGCCTGATCAGCTGATCTCGCAAAATGGCCTTGAACTCCAGGCCCGCGTGATCCGCTCCAATAGCCACATGATTATCTACCGCCATAATCCACCAACCTTAAAAAAAAAAACCATAAATCTACCGCGTCTTGACCCACTCATAGGCCTCGGCCTTGGCCTGGATCTGGCCCAGGCCTGGAAAAGGCAAATGGGCCCCACCCACCAGATAACCAGCCTCAGCCGACTTTTTCATTATCTGGGCCCTGGTCGCCGCGGCCGCTGTCGGGTCCACGTCGTACGTCACCGAGGTCGCCGGTCGGGCGAACTGGACCAGATAGGCGTGGACAATATCGCCCCACAAGAGAAGCTCCCCCGCCCCAGACTGAAACAAAAAGCCCACGTGCCCCGGGGTGTGGCCCGAGAGCCCCACCGAGGTCACTCCGGGCTTGATGGCGTCGCCAGGCTGAAAAGTCTTATATCGCCCGGCCTGGCGATAGGGGGAAATCCGGGCTTCGGCGGCCTGGCCCCGGGTCGTGGCTCCCTCTTGGAGCCAATAGCGGTCCTCGCTCGCGGCGGCCCAGACCGTGGCCTTGGGAAACAGAGCCTTATCTCCGGCTAAAAGGCCATTAATATGGTCCCCGTGAAAATGGGTGAGCAAAACGTCCGTGACCTCTTCTGGAGCGAAACCGGCCGCCCGGACGCGCTGGGCCAGATTAGCCCCGTCCCCTTTGCCGGTGTCCACCAGAAACAGGCCAGCCGGGCTTTTCACCAGAAAGCAGTTGGTATAACTGGCGAGGGAATGGTCGTCCATCTCCGGGCTCTGGCCAACCAGAGAGCGGATCCCCTCTTTATTGAGGCCCAGGATAATGGAGAAGTCCAACCGACCCTGGCCATCCGCGAGAGAGTAAATAGTCAGATCGCCCAGAGTCTGCCGAGACACTCCCTCCGCGACCAAACCGTCCGGGCGCGGGGTGGCTCCTTTGGAGCTCTGAGCCCAAGCGGCGGGAGCGGTTAAAAAAGTCAGGCTCATGGTCAGGCAAAACAAGCCTACTGTTTTCAACATCCAAATCTCCAGAGGAAAAAGAGAGCCTCGCCGAGGCCGCGGGTCAATCCCAGGCCCCGGCCGCCCCCAGGGCCAGGACCCCGTTGGTGCCGCCAAAGCCAAAGGAGTTCGATAACCCCGCCCGAACCTGGGCTTTTCTGGCCTGGTTGGGGACATAGTCCAGATCGCAGCGCGGATCCGGGTCAGTGAGGTTAATGGTGGGCGGCAGAATTCCCCGAACCAGAGTTAAGGTCAACAAGCCCGCCTCCAGGCCGCCGGCCGCCCCCAACAGATGCCCGGTCATGGATTTGGTCGAGCTCACGGGAATGTTGTCGGCCAGGGGCCCAAAAACCGCCCGGATGGCCCGGGTCTCCACGGCGTCGTTGATGTCGGTGGAAGTGCCATGAGCGTTGATGTAACCGATGTCCGCCTTGGTTAGCCCTCGGGCCTGGGCGTCGGCCAGGGCTTCCTCTATAGCCAGGATCGCCCCCAGGCCATCCTCTGGCGGGGCGGTGTAATGATGCGCGTCGCAACTGGCCCCGAATCCCATGACCTCGGCGTAAATCCGGGCCCCCCGCGCCTTGGCCCGCGACCACTCCTCCAGGACCAGCACCCCGGCCCCCTCGCCGATGACAAAGCCATCGCGGCCCAGATCAAATGGCCGACTAGCCTTGGTGGGCTCGTCATTGCGGGTGGAGACGGCCTTGATGGCGTTGAAGCCAGCCACGGCCAGAGGGGTGATGACCGCCTCTGTCCCCCCGCAAAACATGACCTCATAATTGTTGTCGCGGATAAGGTGAAAAGCCTGCCCCACGGCGTGGGTGCCCGCGGCGCAGGCGGTTGAGACCAGAAAGTTAGGCCCCCGCAAGCCCAGCTCTATGCCAATCAGGCCCGAGGACATATTGCCGATCATCATGGGGATAAAGAAGGGGCTGACCCGGTCTGGGCGGCCCTTGATGAGGATCTCATGGCTGGCCTCAATATTGGCCAACCCTCCCAGGCCGCAGCCCATCACGCAACCGGCTCGCCTAGCCAGGGCCTCGTCAAGAACCAGGCCACTGTCAGCCAGGGCCATCTTGGCGGCGGCCACCGCGAACTGGATGAAGGGATCCAGTCGCTTGACCGCTTTCTTGTCCATGTATAGCTCAGGCTGAAACCCCTTGACCTCGGCGGCGATTTTAGTTTTTACGCCCGAGGCGTCAAACCGGGTGATGGGCCCGACCCCGCTTTGACCCGCTATTATGGCGGCCCAGGTTGACTCCACATCCAACCCGACCGGGGTTACCAGGCCTAGGCCAGTGATGGCCACTCTTTTTGGGTTGGCGCTTCGCACGTTAGAATTCCTCAGGCCGGTTGATTGCTCTCAATATAGTTGACCGCGTCCTGGACGGATTTGATGGATTGGGCGGCCTCGTCATCAATCTTGATGTCGAACTCCTCCTCCATGGCCATAATCAACTCGACCAGGTCCAGGGAATCAGCCCCCAGATCGTCCTGGAAGGAAGACTCCGACCGGATGTCGGCCACTTCCACCTGCAACTGATCGGCCACAATCTTGACGACGCGCTCCATTATCTCAGCCATTTAGCACTCCTTGCGTTCTGCGTAAAACCAGCCCTGACCGGGGCCCGGAGCCCACGATCAGAAGCTCCCCCGGCCCTGGGGGCGGCTCGTCGGAAATGATAATCCCCGGTTCCGCCCCTGGCCGAAGCCCTCAAAAAAACTACAGATACATCCCGCCGTTGACGTGGATGGTCTGGCCAGTGATGTACCCGCTCCCCTCGGAGGCCAGGAAAGCCACCGCCTCGGCCACGTCCTCAGGCCGGCCAATGGCCCCCAGGGGGATTCTGGTCAGGAGAGCGGCCCGAACTTTGTCGGGCAAGGCCCGAGTCATGTCCGTCTCAATAAACCCCGGGGCCACGGTGTTAACCGTGATCCCGCGTCCGGCCAACTCCAGGGCCAGACATTTGGTCATGGCCACCAAGCCCGCCTTGGAGGCCGCGTAATTGGCCTGACCAGGGTTGCCGCAGAAGGCCACTACCGAGCTCAGGCTGATAATCCGGCCCTTTCTGGCCTTCATCATAATCCGAGCGGCCGCCCGGGCGCAGTTGAAGGCCCCGAAAAGATTGGCCTCCAGGACCTTGCGCCAGTCCTCGTCGGACAGCCGAACGGCCAGGCCATCCTTGGTCAGGCCCGCGTTATTGACCAGAACATCCAGGCGACCGTACTTGGCGGCGAGGGCCTCCAACCGCCCGGTCGCGTCCGGGTCCTCAGCTGGCCAACACTGGGCCTCAGCGGCGGCGGCCTTAGTCTGGAGCTCGGCCACAGTCTCGGCCACGCCCGGGGAGTCCGGGCGAGCGTGAGTAACTATGACCGCCGCCCCCGGCTCAGCCAGGCGCGTGGCGATGGCCCGGCCAATGCCGCGGACCCCGCCGGTCACTAAAATGACTCTGCTGTAACTCATGCCAAAAAAATCACTCCTCAGCGGCGACCTTGATAATTTCCCGGCCCCGGTACTGGCCGCAGGCCGGGCAGGCGTTGTGGGGCCGGACCGGGGAACCGCAACTCCGACAAGCGGTCACCGTGGCGGTCAGAGCCGTGTAATGGGTCCGCCTTTTGCGGCCTTTCATTTTAGATGTTCTTCTCTTGGGCACAGCCATGGGTCATAACCTCGTCAATATGTGGCCTTGGGCGAAAAACCGCCCTCGCCGGGCGGGCGCCAGTCAAAAACAGCTCAATGCCTGATCCTCTGGGTTTTCCCGCAGGAGCACAGGCCCTCGTTCAGGTTGGCCCCACAGCTCAGGCACAGGCCCAGGCAGTCGGGGCGGCAAAGGACTTTCATTGGCCACGAGAGCCAAAGAAGCTCGCACAAAAGGGGGGTGAGATCAAAATGGTTATCCACCACCTCCACCACCGTTTCCCGGTCAGCGGCCTCTTCCCCCGGGGCCACCAGATCCACGGATTCCTCAATTGTGTCCCCGATCTTGTCCTCAAAGAGGGCCAGGCATCGATGACAGGTCAACTCGACCTTGACCGAAAAGGAGCCCCGCAGCCGCAGGCGGCGACCAAAAAGGTCCAGGCTCAACCAGCCCCTCAGGGAGCTCAACAGCTGGGGGGGCTCCCCTTCCAGAACGTCCCCGTCCTGGGTCATGGCCGCCTCCAGATAAGGGGACAGGGTTGAGGGGGCCAGGGCGAAATCCACCCGCTGCCCGGCCTCTGGCCAGCTCTCCAAGTTAAATATCAGATTGTCCCTGGCCGCTTCCAAACTGACCGGAGCCTCCCGCTCAAGACCGAATTCTCAGGCTGACGAGCAATTTATAATTATAATTTTCCCGCCCTCAAAGGGTCAAGAAAAAATATTCCCAGGCCCTGGCCCAAGCTCTTTAATTCTCGGTGGGCTCTTCCCCGTCAGGGGCCGGGCTGGCCGCCTCCTCAGGGGTGGCGGGGGACTGGGGGGTGGCGACCGACTCTGGCGTGGCTGGCTCCGAGGAATTCGTCTCAGCGGTGGTCGCCTCCGAGGAATTCGACCCGGTGGCTGAAAGCTCCAGAGAGCTGGACTCCACCACTGGTTGAGGCTGACTGGGGTTGGCCGGGTCTCCGGCGGGGCTCTCAGAGGTTGAGACTGGGGTCGGGGGGACCGGCGCCGGGAGGTTGGGGGGACTGGTGGCCTCGACTGGGGCGGGGGAGCCTGACTCCTCAGTGACGACCGAGTCCAGGACCGACTTCTCACCCATTCCAACGCGCGAGGACAGCGACAGGGACATGGAGGTGGCCATGAAGATAATGGCCGACACCGAGGTAACCCGACTGATGATGGTGGCCGGGCCCCGGGAGCCGAAGACCGAGCCTGAGGACCCGCCAAAGGCCGCGCCCATGCCGGAGTTTTTGCCCGCCTGCAGCAGAACGCTAATAATGAGAATTATGGCCACCAAAATATGGATTAAGGTTATGGCGCTGTACATAGCTCGCTTCTTTACAAAAAATAAGGCCCTGGAAGCCAGGGCTTACCCGACTAGGTTGACGATCTCGGCGAACGAGTCCGGGCTTAGGGAAGCCCCGCCCACCAGAGCCCCGTCAATGTCCGGCTGGCTCAACAGAGCCTGAGCGTTATCGGGTTTGACCGAGCCGCCATAAACGAGGCGGACGGCCCCGGCGGCCTCTGGGTTGAATTGTCGGGACAGCCGGCCGCGGATAAAGGCCTGAGCCTCCTGAGCCTGCTCCACTGTGGCCGTGACCCCGGTGCCGATAGCCCAGACCGGCTCATAGGCCAGGACAATGTCCCTCAGAGCCTGATCCGACAAACCCGCCAGGCCGCCGGTCAACTGGTTGGCTAGAACATTGAAGGTTCGCCCCATATCCCGGTCCTGCAGCGTCTCGCCCACGCAGACAATGGGCAACAGCCCAAAATCCAGGGCGGCCGCGAGTTTTTTGGCCACCCACCCGTCCGTCTCGCCAAACAACAGCCGCCGCTCGCTGTGGCCGATAATGACCACCTGACCGCCAGCGGCCTTGATCATGGCCCCAGAGATCTCCCCAGTGAAGGCTCCCTCCGTGGCCCAGTGCGTGTTCTGGGCCCCGATGAGCAGCTGACTGCCCTCCGCCGCCTTGACCGCCTCAGGCAAAGAGAGAGCGGAAACGGCCAGAGCCACTTGGGCCCGGTCCCAGGATTTGACCAGGGGCCGGAAACGCTCAATGAATTCCCTGGCTTCGGCTCCGGTCTTGTACATTTTCCAATTGCCGGCTATAAATGGCTTTCTGATCATCGCGGATCGCCTCCCCCGGCCAGCCCTCTTGGCCTGGTCAGGCCCAAGACAGGCTTTTCAGCTAAAAATTAACAAATCACTATTAATTTTAAGTTAAAAATAATCTTTACTAAAAAAAAACAACGCCCCTATCGGGCGAGGCCTGATCACCAGGAAACGGCCTGAATAATCAGAATTAGCCATAATAGCACTAAAGCCCCCTGAAGACAAGACCAAAAAAACCTAAGAGTATAGATTAAAAAAACCGAGTATTTTTCCTTTTTCTGGTCTAATCCTTTGGCTGGATAAGAAGCGTTTCAGGCTTATAAGCCCCGCCGAGCTCGGTCCTGGGCCTAGACTGGCTTGCCTCACCGCCCGTCTCGCGAGCGAAAGCCGCGCGCATCCATTTTGAGCCCGCCAAATCATCGGCTTTGACTCCATAGCCGGCCAAATAACAGTGGGCCAAAGCCAGCTGGGCCACGGCCAAGCCTTGAGAGGCGGCCTCTTTGAGCCAGTAAACGCCCCGCTCCAGGTCCACCTCAACCCCCTGACCCTGAAAGTAGCTTAAGGCCAGCGAGTGTTGCGACTCGGGGTGGCCTCGGGCGGCGGCCTCTTTCAACCAGTGAATAAAAAGCCCCAGATCCTTTTTCACGCCCTGGCCAGCGAGATAGCAAAAGGCCAGATTGCGCGTCGCCTCCAGCGATCCGGCCTCGGCGGCTTTTTTAAACCACTCAAAAGCCTTGAGCGGGTCTTTGGCCACGCCCTGGCCCAACAGATAGCTCCCCCCCAGCCGGCTCATGGCCGCCACCTGACCACGGGCGGCGGCGAGGGACCACCAGTGGATGGCCTGCCGCTCATCCTGGGGGACTCCTTCCCCCTTCAGATAAGCCTCCCCCAGGGCGAACATGGCCGCCAGTTGACCCTTTTCGGCGGCCTGGCCCCAGTAATCCACCGCCTTAGCCAGATCCCGCGGCACCCCAGGGGCTCCGACCCGATACAGAGCTCCCAGAAAATACAGGCTATCCTCGCTCCCGGCCGCGGCCGCTCGGCTCCACCACTCCACCGCCCGGGGGGCGTCCGGGGGCCCGCTCAAACCGGCTAGGCAACCCTCCCCCATCAGGACCATGCTCAAAAGGTTGCCCGCCTGAGCCGCCCGCTCCAACTGGTCAGAAAACAGACCAGCCAGCGAGGGCCTCTCGCCCAGAATAGCCTCCAGCGGCCCCGCTGGCTCGGCGGCTTTTGGGGAGGCCGCGGGAGCCAGAGAACTGTTCCCGCTCGCCGCCAAGAGGCTCCACCTGGTCTGGCCAGGTTGGGGCTCAGTCGGGGAAACTTCTAAAGCAACGTCCAGGGGCAAATCCTGGGAACTGATTTTATCCTCCATTTACTCGCGCCTCTTTCCCTGGCCGCGCTCGGCGACCGCTCAGGCCGGCCCTCCCAGACCAGACTTCCCGGACCAGACTCACCCAAACCAGACTTTCCCAGACCAGACTTTCCCAGATCAGGCCCGGCCGGTCAATTTCCCCGCCGCGACCCTGAGCGGAGGGAACCGAGCCGCCCCTGACCTGGCCAAGGGTCTTGCCTTCAGCTCAGCTTTTAACTATATTTAAGCCGCCCTCGGCCAAATCCCCGGGCCCCCAAAACCATTTTCAGAAGGCTCCCATGATCATCACTCGCTTCGCTCCCAGCCCCACTGGCCACCTCCACATCGGGGGGGCCCGCACGGCTCTTTTCAATTGGCTTTTGGCCCGCGGCCAGGGCGGTCAGTTTGTCCTGCGCGTGGAAGACACCGACGCCCAGCGCTCCAAGGAAGAGCACACCCAGGCGATTCTGGCGGCCATGAGCTGGCTGGGCCTGGACTGGGACGGGGAGCCGGTCTATCAGTCGGCCCGCTTTGAGCTCCATCGCCAGCATATTCAAAAACTACTGGCCGACGGTCGGGCTTACTGGTGCCACTGTCGCCCCGAGGACATTGAGGCTAAACGCCAAGAGGCCTTGAAAGCCGGGGGTAAACCCCGCTACGATGGCCATTGTCGGGAACTGGGCCTGGGCCCGGCTCCCGGGGGGGTAATCCGTTTCAAATCCCCTCCGACCCAGACCGTCAGCTGGCCAGACCTGATCAAGGGCCCCATCAGCGTGGACAGCGAGGAGCTGGATGACCTGGTGCTTCTTAAAAGCGATGGCAACCCCACCTATAACCTGGCCGTGGTGGTGGACGATCTGACCATGGGCGTCACCCACATCATCCGGGGCGATGACCATGTCAATAACACCCCTCGCCAGATCCTTTTGTATCAGGCTTTAGGGGCGAACCTGCCCCAGTTTGGGCATGTGCCCATGATCCTGGGCCAGGACAAGGCCCGTTTGTCCAAGCGCCACGGAGCCACCTCCGTGATGGCCTATAAGGAGATGGGTTACCTGCCTCAGGCCCTCAACAACTATCTGGCTCGCCTGGGCTGGTCGCACGGGGATCAGGAGATTTTCAGCCTCCAGGAGATGGTTGAGCTCTTTTCCCTCAAGCGGGTTGGCAAATCCGCCAGCGTCTTTAACCCAGAAAAACTCAACTGGCTAAACGCCCATTACATAAAGCAAACTTCGACCGAAGAGCTCGGGCGCCTGGTCTGGCCTTATCTGGCGGCCCAGAACCTCACCTGCCCCAACCCGGGCTACCTGGCTCAAGCCATGGCCACGGTTCGGGAACGAGGGAAAACCCTGGTGGAGCTGGCCGAGAAAGCCGCCTTCTATTTTCAGGCTCTCCCTCCCCTGAACCCCAAGGACGCTCTAAAACTTTTGACCTCAACGGGCCTGGCTTATCTGGCCGAGGTGGGCCAGGAGTTGCGCCGGGCTTTTCCCCAGACCCACGAGGCGCTGGATGAGCTCCTGAAAAACCTGGCCAGCGCCCATAACGTCAAAATGGGTCAGATCGCCCAACCTCTGCGGCTGGCCTTGACCGGCCAGACCGCCAGCCCCGGCCTGTTTGACATTCTCAATATCCTCGGCCCGGAGCGAGTCAACCAGAGAGTCCAGGCGGCTCTGGCCTTTAAGCCCAACCAGGCCGAGGCTGACAGAGCCTAATGCAAGGTGACCTTGACCGGGGGAGACGGGACCCAGTCTTCCCCACTTGCCTCTTCGCTCTCGGGGCTCTTATAACCCAACGCCTCGGCCCGCCGCAAATAACCCTGGCTCTTCTCTAAATTCGGGGGCCAGCCTGGTCGCCCCTCTCGCCACCAAACCGCCAGGAACAGATTGGCCTCAAGGTGATCATTTTGGGCCGCCAAACTGATCCAGTGGATGGCCTCCGCAATATCTTTTTTTATCCCCCACCCACCCTCGCTCAAGTAAAGGCCTAGCCGGAACTGAGCGTCCCGGGCTATATCCTTGGGGCCGTTGGCCGAGGGAGAGCTCACCGCCCGCAGGAGATTGAGGCCCTCCTCCAGCAAGGGAGGCCCCCCCTGCCCCTGCAGGTAAAACTCGGCCAAATCCAGCTTGGCCCTAATGACCCCGGCCTCCACCGCCTTAGTCAGCCAGAGCCGGGCCTGGGCCGGATCCCGAGGCGCGCCCAACCCGAACCGGTAGGCCAGGGCAATCTGGTAGGTGGCGATGGTGACTCCTCCCTCAAGGGCGACCTTAAGCAACTCAAAAGATTGGTTGTGGTCCTCAGCCACGCCCCGACCGATCAGCAGACAGATGGCCAGGTTGTAGGCGGCCGAGGCCGAACCCGCCCGGGTGGCTCTGGCCAGCATCCGGGTGGCCAGAGCCTCGTTCGGCGGAACCCCCAGGCCATCAAGGTAGCACAGCCCCAGATGGCAGTAAGCCAGCTCCTCCCCGGATTCCACCGCCTTTAAAAGCCAGTAAAACGCCTGGTCAGGGTCCCGCGGCAGGTCAATTTCGTCGATCAAGTAGAGCCGACCCAGGTGGTGTTGAGCGCGGGGCAGGCCCAACTGAGCCGCCCGCCGAATGAGCTCAAGCCCCCGAGCCAGATCCCGGGTTGTCCCCCAGAAGCCTTCACGATACAAGCTGCCCAGGAAAAACATGGCCTCGGGATGACCGAGCTCAACACCCGCCTGGACCAGGAACTCCACGCCCCGCCGCTGGTCCCGCTCAACTCCGTGGCCCTGGCCGAAATGAAGGCCCAGCTGAAAAATAGCGTACGGCTCCCCGCGCTCAGCGGCCTGCCGCCACCAAAAAAAACCTCGAGAGCTCTCCTCCCTCAAGATGGTGTAGTAGAAGCCCAGGCAGCACTGGTAGAAGGGATCCCCGGCCTTGGCCTCTTTGGTCCAAAAGCGCAAAACCCGGGGCTCGACTGCGCGGCCGACCAGCTGGCTCAGGTGCCGGGAGTCCAATGGGGCTGGGAGCCACCGCCGCCCGACCGGGCCAGGCTCCAAGACCTGAGGCAAGTCGGAAAAAAAGAGCGCGGTCAAAAATCTGTTCTCAGGCGGCAGCTGAATCATGGCGCGACCTCTGAAAAACTTTGGGCCAAGGGAACTCAGGCGAAAAAAAAGGGGCCAATCCAGGTCAAAACCCAGGTAATTATTATATAGCAAATTTAACCCAGAAAAAAAAATCTCCGCCCGGCTTCCAGGAATTAGGGCCGTAATTTACTAAAATTAAGATAATAGAGCCAAAAAAAATTGCCTCGTTGAAAAAACCAGGTCGGATCCGGGGCTGAGGGAAAAATCAGGCGGGAAGATAGCCGGCCCAAGCGGCGAATCCGCTTTTGGGGCCACCAAAGCTTTTAAAAAAAATTTTTTGACCTCAAGCTTACCACCATGAGGAGGTAACAGCGACCCCGCGACCGACCCAGGCGAAGATCGCTCGCCCGAAGAGGCTCAGGAGCGGACCCTCATGCCAGAGCCTAGCCTTCTTGGTCCCGGTTCTCGGCCTCAGGCTGGCCTGGGTTAAAGAGAGCTTTAACGTGGGAGCCGGGATCATAGATGACCAGGGCGAGATCGATAAATTTTTTAGCCTCAAGCCCAAATGGACCGTGGTAATTTTTTTGGTTATGTCCCTCAAGGCCAATAGGCGATCTTGGTCTAAAAACTGGTCAATTCCCCCGTCCGCGAGGTCACCGGAATCTGGGGACAGGGCCAGCTCAACCCTCCAATTTTGGAACACTTGGTTAAGCTCAAGGGTTCTTCTTTTTTCTGTCGCTAATGGTCGCTGGCGACCATTCTTTCCTTCAGTTTTACCCCGACTTTTGAGCGGCCATAAACGCCTAAACCCATTTCAATTATCACTTTCGCGTTCAAAATATACTGATTTGAGTATTCTTTAGTCGCGATTTGTTCCAGACCCTTTTGGGCCAAACTCCGAGCCTTTTCCCGCTTCTCCTCAATTGACAATTTAGAGAAATCTTGCGGTTCTC
>JAISMU010000034.1 GCA_031276635.1 Deltaproteobacteria bacterium
CAAGTCTCAGGTACAGGGTCAGCTTTTTTAAGAGTGCCTCAGCAGCCGGGGACGGCAGCCGCAAATTTAAAGAAACCGGTTTGTCTCATAGAAGTGAACGAATTTTCCTTCCACTACACTAGTTGGCCAGAACATTGTTTTGATTGCTGATGAATAAAAAGACCTGGTCCGTTTTGTCCCGCTAAAAATTGATTTCTCTCCCGTCAAAATTTTTTCTAATAATTTCAGATAGTTACGAGGAGAAATAAAAATTCTTGATCTTTCTTGGGCACTTGTTTTATAATACCTCTTTTTGAGGGCAGGGAGTTATGCCCATCTTGTGAGGATACGAAATTTTTACGAGAATATTTTAAAAAGAATAAAAAGGCAAATAAATTTTTTTAGTAACTTTTTGCTAAAAAACAGATAAATAGTTTTTTTCATGACTTATGTATTTGAGCGGGAATAGCTCAGTTGGCTAGAGCGTCAGCCTTCCAAGCTGAATGTCGCGGGTTCGAACCCCGTTTCCCGCTCCAGACGGTTTTTTGGGGCTATAAAATATTGCCCACATAGCTCAGTCGGTAGAGCACTTCCTTGGTAAGGAAGAGGTCATCGGTTCAAGTCCGATTGTGGGCTCCATGAATTTAATTTTTTTTATATTTTTGAGCTTTTTATAGTGTTTAAGCTATTTTGTTAAACGCTTATTGGGAGATGTTTTCCATGGCCCGAGAAATTATTCAGCTTCAGTGCACAGAGTGCAAGCGCAAAAATTACTCCACCACCAAGAATAAAAGGACTCATCCTTCCCGCGTGGAGACGAAGAAATATTGTCCCTTTGACCGTCGTCACACCGTCCACCGCGAGGTCAAATAAGGCCTGATCAGGGCAAGGCGATTAAAGGCCAGTAGTTCAATTGGTAGAGCACCGGTCTCCAAAACCGGGGGTTGGGGGTTCGATTCCCTCCTGGCCTGCCATAATTTGTTCGTCATGCCCGATTCAAGTGGTCGCTTGTCCGTAACTATATAATATATAGGGGCACTAGTTTAGTTGGCCTCAAAGCCCATGATGCTCTTATTTTCCTTATTGACCCGGGTCTTTGGCGCTGCGGTCGAAAAAAAACCAGGAGTTTTTGCTCCATGACCAAACACCGTAAAATCAAGGCTGCTCCCGAAAACTCCTTTCAAGCAGCTCAAACCCCTGGCGCCGCTGATGAGGTTAAGTCGGAAAAGCCTCCTGTCGCCCCGACTCAGCCCAGACTCCGATCTAAAAAGGAAGAGGGGGAAGTAAAACCTCCCAGCGCGCCAGTTCGGCTATTCAATTTTTTTCGGGACGCTAAAAAAGAGTTGGCAAGGGTCTCCTGGCCGACTAGGAAGGAGACGGTCAAATCCACCGCTGTTCTTTTGGTGTTGGTGGCTATTTCCGCGGCTTACTTAGGGTTAGTGGATAGTTTTCTGTCCTGGATTCTTCGCCTTTTGGTGGGTTGAGTCTATTAGGATTTCAGTGGAGTAGACTAAGGTGGCCGTTTTGGCTAGAGTTAAGTGTCTATACCATCCGTAGCCACGGTGAAGTTCAGCTTAACGCTGTTTTTTTCGATTCAATTTTAGCTTTAAATTAAAATGTAATAAATAAAAAAATTAATACTTATTTTCAATTTATAATTTGTTAATTAATTCAATATTATTAAAATTTTATTTGATTTTAAAGGTAAAATATTAACTCCCGAGAAAAGTCAGGCTAATCGACCCAAGGTCGAATGGTTTTTCGGGCGCGTACAAACATAATTTGTTGACCCCAAGGCGTTAGGTGGCCAACAAAGGAGACAAGAGTAATCGTGGCCCTCAGATGGTATGTCGTTCACACATTTTCCGGCTATGAGAATCGGGTCAAGCAGGCTCTGGAGGAGGCTATAAAAAAGCACCATCTGGAGGAGTTGATCACTGACGTGATTTTGCCGATGGAAAACGTGATGGAGGTGTCCAAGACGCACGGTCGTCGGACCTCCACTCGGAAGCTGTTTCCAGGCTATCTTCTGGTTCGGATGGAATTGACTGACCTGACCTGGCACACGGTTAAGGAGACCCCCAAGGTCACTGGTTTTCTGGGAGAGAAGAATCGGCCTGAGCCCATCAGCGATGAAGAGGCCAAGCATGTTCTTACCCAGATGGAGGAAGGGACCAAAAAACCCAAGCCCAAGTTCCATTTTGACGAGGGCGATGAGATCAAGGTAGTCGATGGCCCATTCTCCAACTTTACCGGGATAGTGGAGGAAGTCAACGAGGACAAGGGAAAACTTCGAGTCCTTATCAGTATTTTTGGTCGGCCAACCCCGGTGGAGTTGGATTTTATCCAAGTGGACAAGGCGACCTGAAAATATTTTTCCCGGCCTGGCCAGAGGCGGAGAAAAAAATTTTTTTTGTTTTTTTTTCTGGATCTTTTTTATAAAAAGCGCTATTATAATGGATTCGCTCCTCTGGCCAGGGGCTTGACCAGGTTTTAGAGCTTTGCGCTCAATTCAGGTCAGGATTTAATCCCCTTTAGGGGATTAAATCCTAATTCTGGTTAAAAACCCTTTTCCCTTGAGGGGGCCAACTCATTTTTACATATGGGCGCCTCGGGTTTAGGCCTACTTGATTATTTGGATTCTGTCAGGGAGTTTCGCTCATGGCTAAGAAAGTTATGGCTCAGGTCAAGTTACAGTTACCAGCGGGTCAGGCTATGCCTGGTCCTCCGGTGGGTCCGGCCTTGGGTCAGTATGGTTTGAATATCGGCGAGTTTGTCAAGGCCTATAACGCCAGAACCCAAAGCCAAAGTGGAACGATCATCCCGGTCGTCATCACCGTTTATTCCGACCGCACCTTCACCTTCATCACTAAGACGCCCCCGGCCTCGATTCTTCTTAAGGAGGCGGCCAAGTTGCCCAAAGGCTCTTCCACCGCCGGTCGCTCCAAGGTGGGCCAGTTGACCCAGGAGCAGCTTGAGGAGATCGCCAAAAAGAAGATGGAAGATCTGAACGCCAACGATTTGGAGGCGGCCAAGAAGATTATCGCTGGAACAGCCCGGAGTATGGGCCTGGAGATTTTGCCTTAATTGGCGTTCTGGGTTTTTGGTGGCTGACCAGGTGCCCAATTTGGGTGGGTTAGTTTTCTTTTGTTGGGGAGTTTTCAATATCCTGACATAATTGGTTTTTTATTAGTTTTTTGTCTTTATGGTTGCTCCGGTTTGTTCGGTGTTTGAAGGTAATTATTAACACTTTAAATATAATAAGCTATTCTTATTCATATTAAGATCAAAGATCGGGGTTACCCATCACGGGGTTGTTACTGTTATTATAGGGCGGTTTTTGGCTTTAAGCCAGCTGACCGACCAGGGCGTTATCGGGGAGCCTATTCACATTACCCGCGGGGGACCCAATGAAAGTGGGAAAAAAATACAAAGAGGCCTTGGCCAAGGTTGACCGTCTCAAGCGCTACACCTTTGAGGAGGCCGTTGACCTCATTAAGGAAGTAGCTAGGGCCAAGTTCACGGAGACTCTGGAGATCGCCGTCCGCCTGGGCGTGGATCCAAGACACGCCGATCAGATGGTTCGAGGCACGGTTTCCTTACCCTCAGGCACGGGCCGGCCGGTTCGAGTCGCGGTTTTCGCCAAGGGGGACAAAGAGAAGGAAGCTCAGGACGCCGGGGCTGACGTGGTGGGCGCCGAGGATCTGGTCGAGAGGATCCAGGGCGGTTTTCTGGATTTTGACAAAGCCGTGGCTACCCCAGACTTGATGGGCGTGGTGGGCCGCCTGGGTAAGGTTCTTGGTCCCCGGGGTTTAATGCCCAACGCCAAGCTCGGCACAGTCACCTTTGACATCGGGGCGGCGGTCAAAGATCTAAAGGCCGGCAAGATCGAGTTTCGGGTGGAGAAGAACGGCATTGTCCACGCTCCGGTTGGGCGACTGAACTTTACCGCCCAGCAGCTTTTGCTCAACATCGCCGCCCTGATGGACGCTCTGGTCCGTCAAAAGCCAGCCGCCTCCAAGGGAGCTTACATCAAAAGCGTCGCGATGTCCTCCACCATGGGGCCGGGTCTCAAAATTGATCCTCTGTTAGTCAAGGATTTGAAGGCCTATCTGGCTTAAGGCTTATCTGGTCAAGGCCACCAAGCTTCCGGGTTTATGGCTAAACCAACCAGAGGGAGTTTGGGATAAATATTTTGGTTGTTTTTTTTCTCCAAGGGTTTTTAACCCTGGCCCGGGGACCGGGCCAGGGTCTAATTGTCTCTTAGGAGAACCAAGTTTTCGGACCAAAGACAGTCGGTCTGGCCTTTCAAGGCCTAAGAAGAGCTTTTCGCCGCCGACCGAGGCCGTGGATTTTTCTCCACCCCATTGGGCCGAAAAAAAGGTGGCCATAAGTTGTCACCTTCAGCCCATGAAAGGAGGAAAACCAGATGGAGCGACAGAAAAAAGAAGCTGTGGTCGCTGAGCTCATTGAGCTCTTCCAGACCGCTGAGGCGATCTTTTTGACTGATTTTAAGGGTCTGTCCATGGAAGTTCTGAGCTCCCTGAGACGCAAGGCGCGTCAAGCGGGGGCCGAGTTCCGGGTGACCAAGAACACCCTGGTCAAATTGGCGGCTAAGGACAAGCCTTTCCAGCAGCTTGATGGTCTTTTGGAAGGCAACAACGCCCTGGGTTACACTCTCAAGGAGCCCGCGGCTTTGGCCAAAGCCCTGTTCGACTTCGCCAAGGACAATGACAAGCTGGTCATCAAGGGCGGGATCCTGGGCTCAAAAGTCCTGAGCCCGGCCCAGATTTTGGCCCTGGCTAAGTTGCCCAGCCGGGAGGCCCTGCTGTCTACCCTGTTTGGCACGATGCAGGCGGTGCCCACGTCCCTGGTTCGGGTCTTGGCCGCTGTGCCCCAGAAGCTTCTGTACGCTCTGACCGCCATCAAGGACAGTAAGGAGGCGGCTTAATAAATTTAGGCCCCTTTGACTGGCCAGGTGGTCGAGCAGCAACCAAGATATTTTCGCCAAGGGCCTTGGCCTGGTCTGGCCTCATAGGTCTTGGCCTCAATAGTTTGTCCGGGGCTTTTGGATAAGCTCCCGGTGGAGGATTTTCAGCATGAGTGTTTCTAAGGCGGATGTCATAGAGTTTATTAAGAACCTCTCGGTGATTGAGCTCAGTGAGCTTATTCACGAGCTGGAGGAGATCTTCGGGGTCTCGGCGGCGGCTCCGGTGGCCCTAGCGGCGGCGGCTGGCCCGGCTGAGGCGGCGGCCCCGGTTGAGGAGCAGACTGAGTTCTCGGTAATTCTGACCGCCATTGGCGATCAGAAGATCAATGTCATTAAGGAAGTGCGGACCATCACCTCCCTGGGCTTGAAAGAGGCCAAGGATTTGGTGGAAGGCGCCCCGCAGACAGTCCGCGAGGGAGTCTCCAAGGAAGACGCGGAGAAGTTCAAAAAGCAGCTTGAGGCGGCTGGAGCCAAGGTCGAAATCAAGTAGCGGGGGCTTTTCTCAACCACAAGAGCATTTGGGACGCCCTGGCCCTCAGGCCAGGGCGTCCAGAACAGTCTCTAATAGTTGATGTAAATTTTTTTTTAAACTCAAGGGTCAGTTTTTTTAAGAGAGTCTGGCTTTTATAACGCGCATAGTTTTTTTCATATATTATTTCCTTGGGCGACCTGAAGCTCCGAGACTTAAGCTTTTTCGTCGCCTCTCTCCTCGCCTTGGCCGGCCAGGTGGTCTTGCCTCCAGGGTTTAACCTCATATAAAGAACCGCCATTCAATTGTGTTGTTTCCGAAAAGTCTGTGGGTAAAAAAAAAGATCGAGCCGAGCGCGGCTAGGATCCCTTTTGTCGTTTGAGTCGGGTTTATTTTCCTGGCTGGGGGGGTTTTGCGCGCTTAATTTCAGCGGTCGTCTTTAATCTGACCTCAAGGTCAGCGCCAAGGAGAGACAATGTCTTCTGTTCCCCATCTGCGGGTTCGAAAAAATTTCGGCAAAACCATTCAGGTTACTGAAATGCCCAATCTGATCGAAATGCAGCGTTGCTCCTACGAGCGTTTCCTTCAGAAAGACACCCCGCCCGCTGAAAGGAATGACTACGGCCTCCAAGCGGTTTTTAAAAGTGTTTTCCCCATCTCCGATTTCTCGGGCATGGCGAACCTGAAATTCGTGCACTACTCCTTTGACGAGGTCAAGTACGACGTGGACGAGTGCATGGCCAAGGGCATGACTTATGAGGCCCCTCTGAAGATCGTCGTGGCTCTGGAGATTTACGTCCAGGATAAGGATTCCGGGGCCAAGAGCATTCGGGATATCAAGCAGCAGGAGATCTATTTCGGGACCCTGCCGTTGATGACCGATCAGGGCACCTTTGTGGTGAACGGCTCGGAGCGGGTCATTGTTTCCCAGTTGCATCGTTCCCCGGGCATCTTTTTTGACCACGATCGGGGCAAGACCCACTCCTCGGGCAAGGTCCTCTACTCGGCCCGGATTATTCCCATGCGTGGCTCTTGGCTGGATCTGGAGTTGGATCCCAAGGACATCATCAACGCCCGTATCGACCGGCGGCGGAAGTTTCCGGTGACGATCCTTTTAAAGGCCCTGGGTTACAGCTCTCAGGAGCTTTTGACTCATTTCTATGAAAAAGAGATAATCCGTTTCCGCGATGGCGCGACCACTCGTCAGCTGCCCCCGAAACTGTTGATCGGGCACAAGGCCTATGAGGACATCCTGGATCCCAACTCTAAGGCTCCCATTGTCCGGAAGAGCAAGAAGATCAGCAAAATCGCCGCCAAAAAGATGGAGGAAGCCGGCATCACTGAGATCGCGGCCAACATCAGTGACTTCTTTGGTCGTTACTCGGCCCAGGACATCTATAACCCCCGGACTGGGGAAGTTTTGTTGGCCATCAATGAGGAATTCACCAATGAGGTATACCAAGACGCTTTAGCCTCTGGCATTACGGAGGTGCCTCTCCTTTATATTGACAAGATCAACGTCAGTTCCTCTTTACGGGACACCCTGGCCATGGATCGGCTGGAGACCCAGGAAGACGCCATCTTGGACCTTTACCGGAAAAACCGGCCCTCAACCCCCCCGACCCTGGAGGTGGCTCAGGGCTTTTTCCATAACCTGTTTTTTAACCCGGAGCATTATGATCTCTCCCCGGTTGGTCGCCTGAAGCTCAATCAGCGGTTGAAGGTCATCCCGGAGCATGAGGAGTCCACCGCGACCACTCTTAATCGGAGCGACATCCTGGCCGCGGTCAAGCTATTGGTGCATTTGAAGGACAACGATGGCCCGTTGGACGACATTGACCACTTGGGCAATCGGCGGGTCCGGGCGGTGGGCGAGCTCTTGGAAAATCAGTACCGGGTTGGCCTGGTGCGCATGGAGCGGGCCATCAAGGAGAGGATGAGCCTGCAGGACGTGGACGCCATGATGCCCCACGATCTGATCAACTCCAAGCCGGTTTCGGCTGTGGTTAAGGAGTTTTTTGGCACCAGTCAGCTGTCGCAGTTCATGGACCAGAATAATCCTCTTTCCGAGATCACTCACAAACGGCGGTTGTCCGCTTTAGGGCCGGGAGGCTTGACCCGGGATAGGGCCGGGTTTGAGGTGCGCGACGTTCATCCCACTCACTATGGCCGCATCTGCCCCATAGAGACCCCGGAAGGCCCCAACATCGGGTTGATCGTCTCTTTGTCTACCTACGCCCGCGTTAATGAGTATGGCTTTATTGAGACCCCTTATCGGAAAGTGGTAAAAGGGCAGGCCACGACGGAGGTGAATTACCTTTCGGCCACCGAGGAAGAGGATCACTACGTGGCCCAAGCTAACGTCTCTTTGGATAAAGATGGGGTTCTCAAGGATGAGTTAGTCCCTTGCCACTATAACGGTGAGTTTGTCCAGGTGCCCTCTGATAAAGTCGAGCTCATGGATGTCTCCCCGAACCAGCTGGTGTCCGTGGCCGCTTCCCTGGTGCCTTTCCTGGAGCATGATGACGCAAACCGGGCTTTGATGGGCTCCAACATGCAACGGCAGGCCGTGCCCTTGCTCCGGACTGACGCCCCCTTGGTTGGAACAGGTATTGAGTCCGTGGTGGCCCGGGACTCAGGGGTAACGATCCTAGCCAGGTATGATGGGGTAGTCGAGGACGCCGACGCCTCGCGCATTGTCATGCGCTATATCTACAAGGTGGACGAGAAGTACACCAAACAGGATGAGAATGGGGCTGAGGTTGAGGCTACCCGGGAGCGGGAGGTGGAGAAGATTGAGATTTACAAGCTCAATAAATTCCAGCGCTCCAACCATTCCACCTGCTTTAACCAAAGACCCATTGTTCGACCAGGGGATATAGTCAAAAAGGGTCAGGTCATCGCGGATGGCCCGGCCACCGAGTTGGGGGAGCTGGCTCTGGGTCGCAACGTCATGGTGGCCTTCATGAGCTGGGGCGGCTACAACTTTGAGGATTCCATTCTGGTCTCCGAGCGCCTGGTTAAAGAGGACATCTTCACCTCAGTACACATTGAGGTTTATGACACCGTGGCTCGGGACACCAAGCTGGGGCCTGAGGAGATTACCCGCGACATTCCCAATATCGGGGAAGAGTCCCTTTCGAATCTTGACGCCTCGGGCATTGTTCGCATCGGGGCTGAGGTTAAGACCGGCAACATCCTGGTCGGCCGCATCACCCCCAAGGGCGAGACCCAGCCGACTCCCGAGGAAAAGCTTTTGCGAGCCATCTTCGGGGACAAAGCTCAGGACGTCAAGGACACCTCATTGCGGGTGCCGCCGGGCGTGGAGGGCACCGTCATCGACGCCCGGGTCTTTTATCGTAAGGGCACAGAAAAGGATACCCGCTCGCAGCAGATTGAGACTGACGAGATCAACCGGTTGATGAAGGATCAAGAGGACGAGATCCAGATCATCACCAAAAACACCCAGGCTCGCCTGATGGAGTTGTTGGAAGGCAAGGTCCTGAACTCCCAGGTGGTGGATAAGCGCCGAGACCAATTTACCATTAAGCGGCGCGAGGTCATCACGCGGGAGGCCATTGAGAGGATGTCCCCGGGGGCTTGGCAGGGCGTGGATCTGATCGATGATAAGACCGGGGCCACGCGGGGGGAAGTGGACACCCTGGTCGGCTACTACCAGAACACCATGGAAACCATCCGCCTGGTCTTTGAGCGCAAGGTGGCCAAGGTCCAGAAAGGCGATGAGCTGCCTCCCGGGGTCATCAAGATGGTCAAGGTCTACGTGGCCATGAAACGCAAGCTGGCGGTCGGCGACAAGATGGCTGGCCGGCACGGCAACAAGGGCGTGGTCTCGCGGATCCTGCCTGAGGAGGATATGCCTTTCTTCGAGGATGGCACGCCGGTGGATCTGGTCTTGAATCCTTTGGGCGTGCCCAGCCGTATGAACGTGGGCCAGATTATGGAAACCCATCTGGGTTGGGCCAGTCAGTCTCTGGGTCAGGAGATCGGGCGTCTGGTGGATAACCTGAACCACGAGCGGCTCCGTCATTTTATGAAGGATGTTCTGGGCGAGCGCGACTTTGAGCGTTTTTGCGGCGATTTGACCGATGATGACCTGGTGGAGATCGCCAATCGCTCCCGACGGGGCCTGCACATGGCCACCCCGGTCTTTGATGGGGCTGACGAGAAGGAGATCCGGGATATCCTCAATAAAGCCGGCCTGCCCGAGATCGGCCAGACGGTGCTGCGGGACGGCCGGACTGGAGAGAGGTTTGAGAATGAGGTGACCGTGGGGATCATGTACATGCTCAAGCTCCACCACCTGGTCGATGACAAGATCCACGCCCGCTCTATTGGGCCGTACTCGCTGGTCACTCAGCAGCCTCTGGGCGGCAAGGCTCAGTTTGGGGGGCAGCGGCTCGGCGAGATGGAGGTCTGGGCCATGGAGGCTTATGGGGCGGCTTACAGCCTGCAAGAGTTTCTGACCGTCAAGAGCGATGACGTCAATGGTCGGACCCGGATGTATGAGAAGATCGTCAAGGGCGACAACATTCTGGAGGCCGGGTTACCGGAGAGCTTTAACGTGCTTGTTAAAGAGCTGCAGTCCCTGGGCCTGGACGTGGAGCTCATTGAGGACGACAACCGGGCTGACGTGGACGAGGGCGTCAAGCCCGATTCTAAATCCAAGGTGGCTTGAGGGCCAGGGCGAGATAACCTTTTCAGCGCGGCCAGGGGTTTTGCCCCTGGCCGGCGAACTGCCCCCGGGGGCAAGACCGGGGACGGGAGGACCAAATGGAAGACATCCAGAGCTTCTTTCAGAAACCCAAGGATCCCATCAGCTTTAACCAGGTGCGCATCTCCTTGGCCAGCCCCGACCGCATTCGGAATTGGAGCCACGGCGAGGTTAAGAAGCCGGAGACCATTAATTACCGCACTTTCAAGCCCGAGCGCGATGGGCTTTTCTGCGCTAAGATTTTCGGGCCCACCAAGGACTACGAGTGCAACTGCGGCAAGTATAAACGCATGAAGCACCGGGGCGTGGTTTGCGAAAAGTGCGGGGTTGAGGTCATCCAGGCCAAGGTGCGGCGAGAGCGGATGGGGCACATTGAGTTAGCCACTCCGGTGGCTCACATCTGGTTTCTGAAGAGCCTGCCGTCCAAGATGGGTAACCTTTTGGACATCACCCTCAAGGATATGGAAAAAGTCCTGTACTTTGAGTCCTACCTGGTGCTGGACCCCAAGGAGACCAACCTTGAGGCCGGTCAGGTCTTGGGGGAGGAGGCCTTTCGCCAGGCCATTGATCAGCACGGCCAGGACGGGTTTGAGTGGGGAATCGGGGCTGAGGCGGTCAAAAAAATGATCAAGAGCCTAGACACCACCGAGCTCTCGGTCAAGTTGCGCGAGGAGCTGGCCAACACCACCTCGGAGGCCAAGCGCAAAAAACTGGTCAAAAGGCTTCGGATCGTGGAATCCTTTCGCGATAGCGGCAATGACCCCAGCTGGATGATTTTGGAGGTCATCCCGGTTCTGCCTCCAGACTTGCGGCCTCTGGTGCCCTTGGAGGGGGGAAGGTTCGCGACCTCGGATCTGAACGATCTTTATCGGCGGGTCATTAACCGCAACAATCGCTTGAAGCGCCTGATGGAGCTTTCCGCCCCAGAGATCATCATCCGCAACGAAAAGCGCATGCTTCAGGAGGCGGTGGATGTCCTCTTCGACAACGGTCGGCGAGGCAAGACTATCACCGGACCCAACAAAAGGCCCCTCAAGTCCCTCTCAGACATGCTCAAGGGTAAGCAGGGCCGGTTCCGCCAGAATCTTCTGGGGAAACGCGTCGATTACTCGGGCCGCTCGGTCATCGTCATCGGCCCGGATCTGCGACTGCACCAGTGTGGTCTCCCCAAGAAGATGGCTCTGGAGCTCTTCAAGCCCTTCATCTACCACCAGCTGGAGAAGAAGAATCTGACGAGCACCATCAAGGCGGCCAAGAAGCTCGTGGAAAAAGAGACGAGCGAGGTTTGGGACACCCTGTCGGAAGTGGTCAGGGAGTACCCGATCCTTCTGAACCGGGCCCCGACCCTGCACCGTTTGGGCATTCAGGCCTTTGAGCCGATCCTCATTGAGGGTAAGGCCATCCAGTTGCACCCTCTGGTTTGCGCGGCCTTTAACGCTGACTTCGACGGGGACCAGATGGCGGTCCATGTGCCTCTGTCCATTGAGAGCCAGATTGAGGCTCGGGTCTTGATGATGAGCACCAACAACATCCTCTCCCCGGCCAATGGGGAGCCCGTCATTGTGCCGAGCCAGGACATCGTTCTTGGCCTGTACTACATGACCAAGGAAAAGCCCGGGGCCAAGGGGGAAGGGCGGCTGTTCTCCTCGCCGGAAGAGGTGCGCATGGCCTTTGACGCCGAGGCCCTGGAGTTACAGGCTCGGATCACGGTGCGCCTCCGGCGGGGTGATAAGGAGGAGAAGGTCGCGACCACTTGTGGTCGGGTTCTTCTCTATGAGATCATTCCTGGGTCCATCTCGTTCCACGAGATCAACAAGGTCATGAACAAGAATGAGCTCCGGAATCTCATCTCCAGGTGCTATCGGGTTTGCGGAACCAAGGACACGGTGATCTTGACCGACCACTTGAAGGACTTGGGCTACAAGTTCGCGACCAGGGCCGGCATTTCCCTCTGCATCTCCAACATGATCATTCCGGAGAGCAAGAACCAGATCATCGACACCGCTCAGGCCGAGATTAACGTGGTCGATGATCAGTACAAAGAGGGCCTGATCACCGAAGGCGAGAAGTACAACAAGGTGGTCGACATCTGGACCCGGGCCTCTAACGAGGTGGCCGAGCGCATGATGCGGGAGATCCAGGTGACCAAGCTTGATGGTCAGCCCCTGGAAAGCCAGGGCGCCCCTGGCTTCAACCCCATCTTTATGATGGCTGACAGCGGGGCCCGAGGCTCCAAGGATCAGATGCGGCAGCTGGCTGGGATGCGCGGCTTAATGGCCAAACCCACCGGCGAGATTATTGAGCAGCCCATCACCGCCAACTTCCGCGAGGGGCTCACTGTCTTGCAGTACTTCGTCTCCACCCACGGGGCTCGCAAAGGGTTGGCTGACACCGCCTTAAAGACCGCCAACTCCGGTTACTTGACCCGGCGCCTAGTCGATGTGGCTCAGGACAGCATCATCTTGGAGAGGGACTGCGGAACCCTGGATGGCATTGAGATCGAGGCTTTGCGCGACGCGGGGGAAATCAGGCAGACCTTGACCGAGCGCATTTTGGGTCGGACCGCTCTTTTTGACATCATCTCCCCGGTGGATAACTCGGTGCTGGTGGCCGCTGGCGATGAGATTGGGGAAACGGAGGCTGAGGCCATTGAGAAGTCGGGGTTGACCAAGATCCTGATCCGCTCAGTCTTAACCTGCCGGGCTCAGAAAGGGGTCTGCGCCAAGTGCTATGGTCGGGATTTGGCTCACGGCAAACTGGTGGAGATTGGGGAATCGATCGGTATCATCGCCGCCCAATCCATTGGTGAGCCGGGCACCCAGCTGACCATGCGGACCTTCCACATCGGAGGGACCGCCTCCCGTAGGGCGGAGAAGAACGTTATTTCCACTGAGCTCAAGGGCACCTTGGAGTTCTCTCCTGACGTTCGCCTGGTCCGGACCTCCAATAACGAGTTGGTGGTCATGAGTCGCAAGGGCGAGATCACCATTCGCGATGAGAATAACCTGGCCCGGGAAAAGCACGATCTTATTTATGGGGCCCATCTTAAGCTCAAGGCCCGCGATCAGGCCGAGGCCTTGCCCATGACTCCGGTGGAGGAGCTGACCCTGGCGGACATCAGCTCTTACGCCCAAGAGCTGGATAAGGCGGTGGCCTCCCTGCCGCGGCCAGGGTCTGACAAGGAGGAGCTGGAAAGTCGGCGCCAGGCGATTCGGCCTCTGTTTGACCGGTTGCGGGCTTGGGCCAAAGCCAATAATTACCTGACCCCGACCGATGGTTTGTCGGACGCGGTCAAAGCCGTGCCTGAGCTACGCGATCTGAGCCGGCTGTGGCCCCAGATTCTGGAAACAGTCATCGCCTCGGATAGGCTTTTGTTTGAGTACGAGCTCAAACAACCTCAGGAGGCCGCTCGTCTGGCGCGGGACTTTGAGTTGACGCTTAAAGACTCCGGGGAGTTTGTGGAGTGGGATCCCTTTACTCAACCCATCCTCACCGAGGTTTCCGGCTATGTCTCCTTTGAGGATATGGAGGAAGGCAAGACCATGATGGAGAGGGTGGACACGGTTACCGGCAAGTCCTCCAAGGTCATCGTGGAGTCCAAGGTCATGGAGCTCCGGCCTTGCATTAAAGTGGTTGGCGAGACTGGGGCCATTCTGCGGAACTCCAAAGGTTCGCCAGCCAGTTACCAGCTGCCGGTTAACGCCATTCTCATGGTTGAGGAAAAATCCTATGTCCGGGCGGGGGACGCTTTGGCTAAAATCCCTCGAGAGACAACCAAGACCAAGGACATCACCGGTGGTCTTCCCCGAGTGGCTGAGCTCTTTGAGGTCAGGAAACCTAAGGAAGTCGCGGTCATCAGCGAGATTGACGGGGTCATCTCCTTTGGTCGGCAGACCAAAGGCAAGCGCAAGATTATTGTCACCCCAGAGATTGGCGAGCCGAAGGAGTACTTGATCCCCAAGGGCAAGCACGTGACGGTCCACGAGGGCGACTTCATCCGGGCCGGGGAGGCCTTGATGGATGGCTCAGCTAACCCCCATGACATTCTTTCCATCCGGGGCGTCAAGGACTTGGCCAAGTACCTGGTCGATGAGGTTCAGCAGGTCTACCGCTTGCAGTCGGTGAAGATCAACGATAAGCATATTGAGGTCATTGTTCGCCAGATGCTTCGCAAAGTTCGGGTTAAAACTCCAGGGGACACGGAGTTCCTGGTGGGCGAGTCGGTGGATCGGCTCCGTTTTGAGGAGATTAACGAGGCCATCATTAGAGATGGTCGGGAACCCGCCACCGCTGAGCCTCTCCTCCAAGGGATTACCAAGGCTTCCTTGTCCACGGAAAGTTTTATTTCCGCGGCCAGTTTTCAGGAGACCACCAAGGTTTTGACTGAGGCGGCTGTGGCTGGCAAAGTTGACACCCTGGCTGGCCTCAAGGAAAACGTCATCATGGGGCGCTTGATTCCAGCGGGCACTGGGCTTTTGCGTTACCAATATCCCTTGGTCCAGGAAAGCCTGGGGCTGCGGCTCGTCAAATAGTTTTCGTCTTCTGGTTTATAATAAGCCGCGCCCGGAATATTCCTGGCGCGGCTTTTGGTTTTTTGGTGGATTTTGAGGGCAGAAAAATTCTGGTGGAAACCAGCGGGCGAGGTTTCTTCATATTTGTCATTGAGGATCGAGGGTAACCATTCTGTCCTTCAGCTTTACCCCAACTTTTGAGCGGCCATAAACGCCTATACCCATTTCAATGATTTCTTTCGCGTCCAAAATATACTGACTTGAGTATTCTTTAGTCGCGATTTGTTCCAGACCCTTTTGGGCCAAACTCCGAGCCTTTTCCCGCTTATCCTCAATTGACAATTTAGAGAAATCTTGCGGTTCTCTCTCAAATTTAATTTCAATAATTACATAAA